>JAHEHB010000539.1 GCA_024644775.1 Deltaproteobacteria bacterium | reverse complement strand
ACAACAGGCCCGGTTAGTTCAAAAACTGCATTTTGGCATAATACAGCGATGCTTCCCTTCCCGCGTAACCGCATATTGATATCGTTCTGATCGCCTGATTGTATACAAGGAAAAGGTGTAGGAGATGGTTTGGTTGTGTTTGTTGGTATGGAGGTAGTTGAGGATGAATTTTGGGGATGGCCAGTTGGTAAATTACAGGCCGTAAGGAAAATTAGCATGACAATCCATTGAACAAACCTTTTTGCCATTTAGTCTCTCCCTTTCTCTATACCAAGAAATCATTTCCAAAATAATCATCACGTTTCAGGATAACTTTGACGAGTATGATGTCATTGCTGGGATGAATTTCTACAACTGTCCCGTAATGGATTTGTATCATTTTGTTATTTCATTTGTCAAGCTGATTGTGTATCCTGGAGAAAAATCAGTACAAAGCAGTTGTTCAGACTTAAAAATAAAAAAAGAGCCCTCAAAGGCACTTTCTCAACAGACTCGTTATAAAGCTCTGCACTTTCTGCGGATGCGAACCGTTAGGTGAAACTAATCTCGGTGTTTTCATGTTAAGTTATAACAGAAACACCACTTCTCATTCAAAAGTTCATCTTAGGTGGTAACGGCTCTAGGTAAACAACACCTTCTGCGACTCGAATGCTTTTTGTGAAAAAATTATTAGGAATCTAGCTGGAAATCTGGTAGATCATCCAATTTTTGCCTAGTATCAAAACGAATCATAGATAAAAACCGCTCGAGATCACTCTCGGGCGGTTCTTGTACCCCTAAGGCGACGTGTTCCGAACGAAACCACTTCCCTAAAAATCGGGAAAAACTACCAATTTCTAGGGGAAATACGTCTCAATCGTGTTACTTGCTCAGAATCTTAGTCTGAGATCCTTCTTCAGTCAAGGAATACTGATGTTACCTAGTGTCTCTATCTTAGTAGATGGTAAGGATAAAATTAATTTGTTGAGTTAGCCTTGAGTTTCCCGAATTAGAATATTTTCGGTTCTAACTGTTTCAAATCTTCTCTGGTCATTTTATGGATACCTGCTCAAGTGGATCGGTCTGTAAAACATTTCAACTTATATTTTATAGATGAAAAACTCGGTCCGGGTTTGAGCGCCGAGAGAATCATAGAGTGAAATCGCTTCTTCACTGTATCCGGTGATATGAGCCTTTTTCATACCCATCTTTTTTAATCGATGCAAACACTCCTGGATCACTAATCTGGCAAACCCCCGGCGTCGAAAATCGGTGTGTGTGCATACCCGTTCAATATCCACCTCGAGATTTCGGGTATCAATTAATGCTTCGCAACCTGACACATATCTGCCATCTGAGGCTGCAACACACAAGTCAGTATCAGCGTGATATATGGGATTGTCGCGACTGTGGCTTGAGATTTGGGTGATATGGTGTATTTCTTCTTCGGAAAGCTCTCTCTTTCCAGCAAAGGCATTCTGCCGTAGGAGAAGTTGGTTGTTAAAATCCGCTTCGGTTTTCATTGATACAATCTTGAAACCGTCTTCCAATGGATAACGGTCAACCAGGTCATGGTTTAGATCGAAGTGAGATCTATAAAATGTAATTGTATGTTGAAATCCTATTCGTTCCAGAAAGCCAATTTCCATCAATTGGTGTGAGGTGATTTCAATCGACAAACCGGGTTTTCGATCTCCCCAGTTTTCAAGGGCCCAATCCAAAATCTCGTCAAATAAGAATCGATAACCTTCAGCGGTGATTATTGCTATCTCTTGACCGCCATTTTCAGAAATTACGAATCCTGCCAGGCTGCCAAATCCATCAAACCATAACTGTGTATTCTGTGTGTGAAATCCGGGCGTGGACAATTTAGCTCCCCAAAGAGCATATTTCCAATCCACAAATCTGCCAATGCACCAGGTTGAATACTTCCGAATTTGTGAATTGTTTTCCTGAAAAAAGTGACTGATGCGATTGAAGTCACCTAATTCATCCTGATAGTTTCTATTTGTTGTTTGCATCTCATAATCCTTCATTGAACACATCGAAATCCTAAATACGCCGGGCCAAAATCTTTTGATCGCGGCCAAACATTCCCATCATAAACAATGATATACGCATTCTCTCCATCGAGTTCAGTGGCCATCCACCAGTAAATCACCTGGGAGTAAATATTCCAAAGTGGAGATTCTTTATCAGGTGTAATCGTATAGGTTGCTTCACCTGTTTCCACATCCCACACGCCTTCACTATTCTGACCGTGGAGAGCCATTGACCGGACAGCCTCATCCACGGTTGGCAATCGCCACAAATTTTGAGGGGTAGATTCGATAGTCAAGCCATCTTCACTCAAATGCTGGCATCTGAAGTTAGCAAAATTCCAATCTCCACCCTCACTAGGCCATCCCGGGCCATCCGGCGCCCACATCAGGGTGACTTCATTGCCTTGCACTATTTGAGCATTCAAATTTCCATCATTGAATCGTTGAGACACTCTAATAGCTGGGGACACACCTGAAATGATTAAGGTCAGCAAAGGAAGGCCAACAACCAGGTAGGCAGCCAGCCTCTTGGGTTTGGGACGACCAAACCAATACATCACGCCCAATCCAATCAAAGGGAGGATAATAAGGAAGGTCGCTGCATTCGAAAAAGCCTGAAAGAACCAGATGGCAAGCAGGGCAATCAATCCATGCACTCCGCCGCCAAGTTTAGGCCAAAAAATAGAGATCAACGTAACGCTCATGAAGATAAGCATCGGGCTAAGATATTGGAGGATCATCATTCCGAGGTTCAACCAAATGGATTCAAAATACCAGCCTTCGTGGAAATTCTCGACAATTCCCCAGAACGCCCATACGCATGTGATTGATATTGATAAACCTACTGCAACCCAGCCCGCAATGTTGCTTCTATTTCTTTGTCTTTTCATCGTATCAATCCTTGATCTTTGCTTTAATTAATCCGTCATGAGCTACAACAAATCTATACGGCATTAATAACGCTTGGGTGCTAATAAGTGGAACCATCAGGAACAATCAATACACACGACTGAGATCAATGGTAAACCCAGGGAATAAAGATGCCGTAATAACCCGTGCAGGGCAGCCTGATCTACAGTGATGGTTAGGGTAGTAATTGGTTCGCTTTCGTCGCTTCCGTCTCTCTCGACGTCAACCGCCAACCCTCCATTCCAATCCAACCATTTCCCATCAAGCACTCCAGGAACCTTGATTAAGTATGTTGCTGATTGATCCAGTGTCAGTTTTTGGTGCCTTTTTTTCTTCATCGTTTCTTTTTGTTCCAAATAATTGTTAGTAGGTGTAAATCTCATCCATATCTG
>JAHEHB010000538.1 GCA_024644775.1 Deltaproteobacteria bacterium | reverse complement strand
TCCTTTTTTTAAATCATTAGTCGGTTCCTATATCACTGGCAAAGCACGGCATCAAGGCCAAATTCACCTTGTCGAAATTTCTAATTTCAGGGCTCCTGACCTCAATTGGAAAAACTTCTCGGGAGGCCCTGATATATAGAGAACCTACAAAATACGTAGTAAAAATAAGCGTAAATTCGAGATGCAACAGAGTTTATCAAAAATAAATGGAACGATAACCCAGAAAAAGGTAATATCGACGACCTTTATTTTGGTTTTAGAAGCGAAATAAAAAATTAAATTCAGAACGATTCGACCAAATTCAGTCATATTGACGCGATTTCTGACAATTCTGTTGCATCCGATTTTACGACACATCAGTAGTTCTGAATTTAATACTTGACCTCCATCAAACACAGGCCGCGTGGAGGAGCCGTGGCCCCGGCATTGGTGCGGTCCCTGGAATCCAGGATCTGCTTAAATTCAGCCGGCAACGTTTTGCCAAGCCCCACGTCCACCAACGTTCCGACGATATTACGCACCATAAACCGTAAAAAACCGTCCGCCTCAATCCGGAAGGTGAGTAATCGGTGATCAGATTCGATCAGATCGGCTGCCATGACATGTCGGGTCGTATGTGCTCTGGGGCTGCCGGCGCCTTCAAAGGCCTTGAAGTCGTAACTGCCGATGATATATGAGACCGCAGACCGCATGGCCTCGAGATTCAGCGGTTTCCGTATAGCCCATGCGTATAAACGATTCATCGCAGCCGGCACCGGATGATTGTATATTTTGTAATGATAGATTTTGCTTTTAACATCATAGCGGGCATGAAAGGTATCTTCAACCTGCCGGCATTCCCGAATGACAATATCCTCCGGCAATAGGCTGTTTAAGCCTTTTTGGAAAACCCCGGGCGACAGATCCGTGTCACAACCAAAATTGGCTACCTGGCCGCGGGCATGCACACCGGCATCCGTTCTGCCCGAACCGTTTACGACAATGTGTTTGGCAGTCATGATCCCAAGCGCCTTTTCAATTTCACCCTGGATAGTGACATCCTTCTTCTGGCGTTGCCATCCATGGTACCGCGTACCGTCGTATTCAATGATGATTTTAAAATTTTTAGTCATTATTGGTAGGCGTCATCGCTTCAATAAACTTATAAAATAGATTTGAGCAAACACTGGAAACAGATTGCTCAAGACCATCAAATTAGTCGATTTCTTTTAATTTCTCGATATTAGCTTACATAATTTTTTCCGATAGACGTGTCAACAACTGATAAGTGTGCGCTAATTTGGCTGAAAGCTGTAGACGTTGACTTCATGCCATCTAAAAATTCAATGGCTTGATTTATAATGAAATGCATGGTAGTTTGGCAGAATTAGAATTAATAATAAATATAATTAAATCAGTTCATTACGTTATTTTTTAATTTGTAATTCAGGGGGCGGAGCTGTATGGAGTATGGTGAAATGATGAAAGATGATGCGAAATGAGCTATATAGATTTTTTCTGTGTCAATTTTTACGTCAGAGAATGGAAATCACATTAATTTTCCCTTTTGTAATGGAAGACTTAGAGAAAAATGAATAGTTTATATAAAAACCACTCAGCTAAGGGGACATTGCAGTTTAAGTATTTAAGATACAACGTACCCAACGTTTGTACTAAGGTTATACGCGTCGAATTTCTATCCTCATCCGCATGGCATAGGATTTTCTGGAATATATAAAGTTCTCCCAACATTGAGCGTTTAAGGAGGTCCGAAGACCTTGAGAACTACGAGTGAGAATGGTTCACCTCTAGTAAATATTCCGGTACTCTTCCTGGTTTGTAGCCGCGTAGGTACGACCGCAGCTGTCTTTGAGGCTATTAAGATGGCAAGGCCAGCTAGATTATATGTCTCTGCAGACGGCCCACAGGAGGGTCGGTCTGGAGAAACGGAAAACTGCGATAAAGTCCGGAAAATCGCAACAGCTGTTGATTGGCAATGTGACCTCAAAACACTATTCCGCGAAGAGAACATAGGGTGTAGAGCCGCGGTAAGTAGCGGACTTGATTGGTTCTTCGAGAATGAGGAAATGGGCATAATTCTTGAGGATGACTGTTTACCAAATCAGAGTTTCTTCAGGTTTTGCCAAGAACTCCTCTGCCGATATAAGGACGATGAGAGGATCATGCATATCGCGGGAACCAACTTTCTATCCGGATGGCAGAGGGATAGTGATTATTCGTACTACTTCTCATACTATGGATCCATCTGGGGGTGGGCGACTTGGAGAAGGGCATGGAAAAAATATGATGTGAACATTCGTCATTACCCTGAGATCAAGTATAAAGATTACATCCTTGACATTTTCGGCAGCAGGAGTCAAGCGAGGCGGAAAGAACAGGATTTTGACTCGGTCATGTACGGAAAGCTGGACACTTGGGATTACCAGTGGATGTTTGCAAGATATATCAATTACGGATTGTCAATTATCCCAGAGTTGAATTTAGTATCCAATATAGGATTTGGAAAATCAATTAGAGATTCAAGCGCTGAAACAAGGAGTAGGAAAGCGAACATGCAGACTTTTGAACTTGAATTTCCCCTGAGGAATCCTTTTTTTGTAATAAGAGATAAACAGACGGATGACCGTTTTTTTAGGGAAATAGTTAGAAGGCGATGGCCATTTTCAATTAAACATTGGATGAAGAAGAATTTTCTCAACAGAAGATGTAAGAAGTTCAATTACGGAAAATGAAAAGAAATGTTATAGAATCAACCGCTTGAGTCTGTCTCTTACTATAAACTTCTTGAGTAACAAGGATCGAACATGTCACGCAGAGCACTGGCAACTTGGTGATAGTCTATGAAGATATCTATCATTACTACAGTGAATCACAATGTCGGTGACGACTTCGTAAGGATAGGGCTCAAATACTTACTCAAGCAGGCTTTGGGGCAACAAGATCTTGATTTTCGGTACATACACAAACATTCTCCCATCAGCGCGCGGGTTGGTTTCGAATGGTTTAGGAACACAAGAGTATCGCTGCGGGTTGATAAGATAATCCCTCTTTTTCTAACAAATGATAAAGTACTTGAGGCAGACTTGGTCATCCAAAGTGGAGCACCTGTGTATTGGTGCCACGATGTCGGAGGTAGCCACTGTGCTGACAATTACTGGTATGGGCCTCTCATTAAAAGACGGTTTTTAAAAAACAGAAAAGCAAAGCTTGGCAACATTGCCATTGGCACCTGTCAGAGATACCATTCGGATGGCAGCGAGTTCTGTAGTCGGTGCAAAGAGTACATAAGAGATTTTTTTAATGTTGCTGCTGTTACGACACACA
>JAHEHB010000169.1 GCA_024644775.1 Deltaproteobacteria bacterium | reverse complement strand
TCGTTCCTGATCTCGGAAAACCGATCAGAAAAACGGGTGCTATTTCATCATCGGTTGACGCGGGGCAGTCGTAGGGTCGATCCGTGCCTTTGAAAAGATAGGATCGCATCTGTGATTTTCCGAGATCAATTCACTTTTTTCGAGATGATAATAAACGGTTGTGATTTGTAGCGGGGGATTATGTGGAATTGAAATGGAATTTAGCTAGCCGCTTCAGTTTAGGAAAGTAGGTTTTGTAATAACCATAATCTCTTGTCAGTATGCCATCAGCATGTAATTCTGAAAAAGCTCCAATAATAAAATCGGATATGATGTGTTGTCGAAAACTGAGTTTCTCGTGACAATGAGAACAATTTAACTGAATTAAATTGCCGCAAGAGGGGCATCTAAATCGCCTTTTTTTACAGTATACTCGCCATTTTGTCCCAGCATAACCAAAATCGTGTTTTGTGAAATCCTCCACTTTTATGTCTATTTCGGAAAGAAACAGGTCGATATTCATTTTGCCATCTACAAAAAAGGGATAAAGTTCACCATAAACCAAGCCGCAGATGATAAGTTCATCGTGATCCTGATGGTGCTTTTCTAGTTTTCCGATACTATCTTGGCGTTGATCAAGAAGCAGATCTAATAGTATGCAAGTATCAATCGATACCTTCAATTTCGTATCCCCTCAGATCGGTCATAATTTCATCCGTTGTCTTGTTCAACTTTAAACCGCCGCGCCATTTATCAATAGGGTTAATATTATTGTTTTTAACAAGATAAAATTTACCGGCTTTTTGTTCAAATCCAACAATGATGCCCGGCATAATATTCATAGCTTTTCTAATTTCTTTGGGTATCGTTATCTGATATTTTACGGTTACTTTGCTCATTGGTTATCTCCGAATTCATTGTGTATGCGTTTATTGGTATGCAAAATACTGAAAAAAGCATACCACATGCTGGGGCATGTGTCAAGTCAGTAATCATCACTTAATTTTCCTCTTCTCAACACTTTCAATCTGTGTCCATCCGCGTCCGAATCTCAGACCACATCCCGATTTTCATCCATGGCATTCTTGAGTTCAAACAGGGTATTATCATCGAAATCGGTAAGGTTGATGGTAAATTGCGTCGCATTTCCTAAAGATCGAATAAATTCTTCTTCATCATGAATACGGGATCTTATCTGGTTGTACAGCGGAGTTTCCGGATAGGGAGTTGCGAAAAAAGATCCGCATTCGATTTCAAGGTCTTTTTTGAAATCGATGGTCTCCTGAATGGTTTTACGGGTTTCGCCCGGATATCCGAAAATGAAAGTGGTATTTGGATAGATACCGGCTGTTCGGGTGTTTCGGATCGCCTGTTTTGCATTCTCCACCGTTGTTTTTTTATTCATGGTATGTAAAATTTTCTGACTGCCCGATTCGATGCCATAACCGATCCAGACGCACCCGGTTTCCGCCATCCGGTGAAGCAATTCCGGTTTGGCGTTGTTGACCCGGCCATGGCATCCCCAGGTAATCGGAAAACGCTTTTTTTCCATAAGATCGCAAAATGCGGACATCCGTGTTTCAGAAGCCATCATGTTGTCATCTACAAATCCGATAAAATCGACCCCATAGCGGTCCACAAGTATCTCGATTTCAGCGACAACATTTTCAACAGACCGATATCGAAAGTTCGAGCGTCCGAAAAGATGATAACAGTATCGGCATGAAAACGGGCACCCGCGGCTTGAAATGATGTTCATGCTGCGAGTGATTTTAATGTCTCGTCGAAAACCAGAAGAATTGTTCGCTACATCCCCCCAAATGTGATTTTTTAGATAAGTTTCCATAGGCAACAGATCCCAGGCAGGATAGGGAATCGCATCCAAATTTTCGATGTTTTTTCTGGGTGCATTTCTTACGATATGCCCATTTTCCCGGAACCATATACCCGCCACTTTATCTAAATTTCCCCCTTCCTTTAACGTCTGACAAAGTTCCAGCATGGACTGTTCACCTTCTCCAAGTGCTGTAATATCGATATCGGTTTGACCAAACAACAGCGGGCTATTGGTTGTGGCAAGCCCGCCGCCCGATATAACGGACGCATGGGGGTGGATGGTTTTTAGTTTTGGTATTAACCATTTTTGGAACTTATAGGTTGTAATTAGACCAGAAAGACCAACGATATCCCATTGCATTTTCTTCAAGTGTTGAACGATTTGTTCCTGGGATGGCCTTTCCGCATTGATGTCATAGATCTCAACGTCGAATCCAGCATTCCTCAAGGTACCGGCAACAGTGGCTAACCCATAGGGAATGCAGCTCGGCAGTGCATCGAGTCGAATGGGGGAGTTGATCAACAAAACTTTCATTGTTCTATTTATCAATGGGATTAATTGAGAGATTGATTGGGAGATTGATTGAGCAGAAAATTTTCAATTTCATGTTTTTCGAGCATAGACCATGAACCTGAGTTTTTCTAGTTCCGTGAGAGGTAGGTCTGCGAATTTTGGCCTGAAATCGCTTCTTTCCTCTGAAGTGACTATACCAGTATCGAATACTTCAAAATCAAGAATATCGAGTTTTTCTTTTTTAAAAGCCGTTTCAAATTCGAATGCCCTCCACAAATTGCACCCTTTCATAGGTTTCCCGGATTTTAAAAATTCATAGGGCCTTGAGAAATCTGTATGGTCTCGTAAATCAACGCGGTGCATGGTATGACCCGCTTTAGCAAGGGTTCGGGCGATCTCTTTAATTGCTTTTTCTGGATTTCTGATATGCTCTAGGACCGCATTCGACAAAGTAAAATCAACACACCCATCTTTGAGGGGAAGATCGCTTGCGTCACCGGGTGAAAGGCGAATGAGACGATCTGTGTTGTAAAACGTACCTTGTTGCTTTGTATGAATAATATCGTCCCAAGGTAGGCGGGATCCTTTAATACGATTTTCTTTGAGTATTTCCCACAATGTTTTGAAAAAAAAGAGTTGTTCCGACATTTCCGGATATCGATAATTTCCAGGATTCAGATCCACTGAAATCACCTGTTTAGCACCGAAGAAGAGAAAAAGGACATCGAGACCGATAAGATCGCCGGCGCCGATGTTTAAAACAGTTTTGCCTTTCAAGTCAAATCCGAAACGTTTCATTACATCATAGTAAATGAAGAACACCGTGTAGGCGCCTTTGGGTGTATTAAGCTGCTTTCGGTCGGACATCGCTGAAGGTTGTCTTTCTTTAATTAAGGTGAGAACGGCATTAAGTTTTTACGCTTTTTTCATTAGTAATGGACTCTGTTTCTGATTATGGATGGTGTTATAGGTTTCCAACAATACGGCTTCTTCATTCCCCCAGTTATAAATCGCTAATGCTGCCTTGAGACCGTTTTGGCCCAATCGCTTTCTCTTTTCTTCTGAAGCGGCCAATTCGAATATGGTGGATGACAGATCATCGATATCGCCTGTCGAAAAAACCAGGCCACAGTTGCATTCCTCTACAATTCGCTTGAGAGGGGCGGCATTCGAGACAATCACCGGTTTGCCCATCAGCATATACTGAAACAGTTTATGCGGAATTGTGGCGTCTGTGAATTCATTTTTGACATGTGGTACCACACATACATCGGACATGGCGATAAAATCGGGGATTTCCTTAAAATCGACCCATCCTGTAATCGTGACCCGATCTTCCATAGTCTGTTCGTTCGCGATACGTTCCAATTCAGGTTGATTATAGGCACCACCCACAAGAAGCAGATGAATGGGTATCTCATTTTCCAGCTTCTTGGTTGCATAGAGAAGCATATCCAACCCTCTGATTTCACCAAATGTTCCAACATAGGTGACAAGGAACCGGTCCTTAAGGTTCTGATGCCGTTTTCTGTTTTGGCGGCTCCTTTCCATTTTTTTAATATCTTCTGTGTTCATAATAACAGCGACTTTGTCCTTTGGGATGTCCATTTTCAGGAGTCTCTGCCGTGATTCTTCGACAACGACAATGATCTTGTCGACCCGTTTCAGGCACTCCGTTTCATACTCTGATACCCATTTGGCCGGATCCCACCCGTTCTGAGTCTGTGGCCTCATGAATTGAACCATCGGCGGATAGATTTCATGCATATCAAACACCACGGGTATTCCTTTGCGTGATGCGGATTTAGCGGCCGTCCAGACTAGGGGCAGGTCATGGACATGAAGCACATCGATCTCCCGATCGCTTATAAAATTCGTTACGGCATCCACCCAGGGCGAATCATCAGAATGAAAATGCTTTTCAACCAACGACTCGTTCCAATCCTTGATGCAGAGCATGTTGATGGGAACCCTGAAGACATTCACTCCCTCGATTCTCTCCTGGTCTGCAGTGGAAGTGATTTTCAGCGAAAGCAGTTCAACCTGATGCCCTCCCCGAATCAATGATTGTGCCTCTTTTTCAACCCGAATATCCGGGGGGGTTGTGGGAAAATCTCTTTCCAGAATCATTCCGATCTTCATACCTTGCTCACTTTCAAATTTCTTTATCGATAAAACAGCGAAACCACGTCTCTAAGGTGAGCCATCGCCATATTTCCCATGTGTGGTCGGACTTGCCGGTAAGGTGATCTTCATATCGTTGTCCTATAATTTTGTGATTCAGAATGCCACGCTGATACATTTTGGAGGAGAAAAGGGTATCATGTATCGGTTCCTTGAGATCGTTCCGAATCCATTTGGCCAGGGGGGCAGGAAATCCCATTTTATCTCTGCGCAGCCGAACAGATTCCGGCAATCGTCCTGCCATCGATTTCCGGAGAATAAGTTTTGTGGTTCCATTGAAGATTTTTTCATCATATGGAATCCCGAAAGCAAACTCCACTAGCCGATAGTCAAGAAAGGGGACTCTCGATTCGATTGAAAATGCCATACTGAGGCGATCCTGATAATGCAAAAGACTCGGAAGGATATCCCGAGTTAAGGAAAAGTAGAGGACATTGTCCAGGTGATTGGAAAACGGGCCGTTAAAACCCCTGGAAGGGATGAAACATTCGGCTCTTAATTCCGATGACAGAACCGCGCGACGGCTTTCGAGCCGGTCTCCATGCCTCGGGTCATATGGGGTGGCGAGTTCTTTGTTATAGTGGTTATGAATATGGTTTTGAGCCGACCGAAAATTCGATCTATCATACCGGGGGTCCTGTTGAAGCGCTTTCAGATAATGGGGTAGAAAATGCAGATATCCTCCCAGCAATTCGTCTCCGCCTTGGCCATCCAGCAGTACCCGGATATGTTTTGACGCTTCTTCCATGATTTTCCATTGCGGAAATGTCCCGTAAGCAGCGCAAGGTTCGTCCTGGTACCATATGAGATTATCGAGTGTCTCTTGGAACGCTGTGACCTGCGGCGCGATCCAGTGAGAATCGGTTTGAAATCGATTGGCAACCGCTTCAGCATGGTGGGCTTCATTCCAGCCTTCTTCTTCAAAAAACGATGTAAAGCAGGGGAGATTCGGTCGGGACGCCGCCGCTATGGAAACGATGGCGCTTGAATCCAAACCTCCACTCAGGCAGGAGCCAAGCGGTGCGTCGCTTGTCAAGCGAAGAGATACCGCATCTTTGAGCAGCGCATAAAAACGATCTTGAAGATCATTTATTCCATTATCCTGAACATTCACTTGGTCGTAAGCGGGCCTGAGTTCCCAATATTTTTGAAGACGAATCCCTGCCCGAGAGACACGCAAAGAGTGTCCCGGGGGAACCGATTTTACATTGCGAAAGAATGTTTCGGAATCGTGATCCATGAGACCGTGGGTGATAAACGTGGCGATGTGAGGAATATTGGGTATTCGCTGATCCCTGCGGACGGAGAGGATTGCCTTGATCTCAGATGCAAAGATAAATTCATCCGGGCCGGCTAAAAAATAGAGCGGTTTTATCCCGAAACGATCCCTTGAAAGAAAGAGGTGTTGCTGTTCCGAATCCCATATGGCGAAGGCCCACATCCCGTTAAATCGGTTAACACACACCTCCCCCCACTGTTCATAGGCATGAATAATCACCTCGGTATCGGTGTTGGATCGAAACATATGACCGAATGCGGTCAATTCTCGCCGCAATTCTTGAAAGTTGTAAATCTCTCCATTGTATGTAATCCAGATCCGACCGGTTTCATTGGCCATGGGTTGGTGCCCGGCTTCCGAGAGATCGATGATGGCCAACCGACGATGGCCGAATCCCAGTTTAAACTTATTCTCTTTTTGGAGTTGACCGCTCGAACGCGATTCTTCCTGTTCACAAATACGGATCGGTGTTGCTCCTTTACTATGCGATGTCTGAAGTTCCGGAAATAGAAGGAATCCGCCGGCATCGGGTCCCCGGTGCCGTTGAACATCGCACATCAGTTGAAGGGATTGGGGGGCTTCATGTCCACCATTTAAATGATATATACCTGCTACGCCGCACATATTAGTTTAGACTCCCCCATGGGATAAAATCATTGGTTACTTCCAATCCGAATCCTTCTGTCATGTTCATTGACTCCGGTATGATTTCTCCATAAACCTTTCACCTGTCGGGCATCCTTCAACAGGTGACCATGCTTTCCTTGTACGAAACGATCCAATATTTCCCATCGATTGGAGGAGGATGCCGACCAGAATATCGGATGAATCAGCAGCTGCAATTGCAAGGGAATCCGATTTTTTTCAAATCGCTCTGCAAACTTATCTCGCCAGGCCCCACAGCTATCCGAAAAATAGGCTATGTCCTTCGTATGTGCATCGGCGTAAGCATTTATGAAGCGTGTCTTCCGAAACGGATCAATACCCGATAAGGATGGATTGTGCATGGCAATCGACGTTACATCCATCCCGGCAAGGTGGGACAGGGCTTCGATTTCCCTGTGCAGCATATCGGTTAATCCGACACCCCGGGAGGCTTTCTCCATGGTTTTTACATCGTAATGCAAGCCAATCTCATGGCCCATTTCGGCTAATCTCCGTGGGAAATCAATATAGTCTTCGCTTAACAGGTTGTAATAGGGAGAGGAAAGAAGAATGAAGTACGTAGCCTTGATATCGAGTTTGGCCTCAAATTCAGCCATACGAAACGCTGATTCCGGTGAAAAGTCTACATCATGACGCAGAATCTAGTAGTTGCCTTCGGGATTCTCTTTCACGCAATCCTTGAAGCATAGATTGCGTCGTGAGCTGAGCAGGTTGTGCAGCAGGTCTCCGTAGGCCTTATAGCTGAAGTCGTCAAGCTTCAAAACAGACCCCCAGGACGTTTTTGGATAAAGAGAAGACCTCGTTTTCCCGGAAGAAATGATCAAGGCCTTGATGGACCACCTGATGAATCTCAGGGATATAGGAGTTATGATTTATCCACCAGTTCAAAAGGGCGCCAGATGACGTGAAAATGACCTTATTGGGAAGCCGTGCCTCACGACATGAAACGTAGTGATGAGAAATGTCTTCGATTTGGTCTTTGCTGATAAAATCGTCTGAAGCCTTTGGTTGTATGGAAAGGCTTACCGGCAGCTCATTGATAAAATCATAGATTTCCTGGTTCGTGCCCTTTCCATATCCACAAATAAAAAGTTGTGCATTAGGATTCAGCAAGCAAGTGAGTGAAGACATCAGTTTTGCCATATTGCGTGAGTAGTAAATTGCATAGGTAGACAGAATCAGATCGAAGCGTGTACCTTGAAAATGGTCGATAACCCGATCAATCCCACATTGGACGGCAGTCACGTTTGCGGCTTTTTCATGCATAGCGCGCCTGTTTATTTGAGAGACAGCGTCCGGGGAAATATCCACTCCAACAATCCTGCTCTGTGGCGACAGAAGCCTGTGTAGGGCAAATATCTGCTTTCCCGTTCCGCATCCGAGATCCAAGACATGCATCTCGCGTCTTATGGTGGTTTGACTGAATATCCATTCCTCCAGGTCGTATCGTGCGGACCGATTTGCGTCGATCCTCTGTTCCAATGCTGCTATATTTGAACCGAAGTCTTGACTCATCTCCAGAACCTCCAAAACATACTTCCCAAATTTCTCGTCATACTAAAGTGCGGGTGCAGAAACATTTGTAACTAATGAAATTATGTGACCTGTATATCCGGTGTCTCTTATCGTGTCTCCTATTGCCTGTGTTGATACAGAGCTCATGGCGGACACAAAGATGATATCTGGGTTATCATTAGGAATGTTCTTGGGGTTCCTTATCCTATGGCGCATCCAATTCGATTCTTGTTTTTGGGTATCGGAGTCGTAGAACCCGAGAAAATGGCCCTTTGATAGGTTCAAATCGGGTAGAATTTTATGGGTAAGAACCCCTGTACCATAAATGGCGTATCGAGTTTGCTCGCTTATTTGCCTATTGTTGTTGATAAGATTCAGCGCATTAAATGTTTTCTTGATAAAGTTACTTCTATTAAGGAATAGATTGTGAAAGGGCGGCAGCAATTCACGTAAAATTTCGTAAAAGCGGTTCTTTGGAACGCCTCCCACATACACACAATCCGTTTGCTCTCTGATACGAATCCATTCCTCGATATAATTCGTATTGGTTCCCTCCTCAATGCAGTCCAGATAGGATTGATACTTAAACCTGTCGCAGTTGAATGGGAAGGTGACCTCGTTGTTCTTTATAAACTCTTTCCAATAGTAGGTATCCGGGTAGGGAGACAAAATGTTAATTCTTGCGAACTGGCAATTCCCGGAAAGTATCGCCTCCTCCAATACTTTGAAAGTGTATCTGATTTCCTGCTCGGTTTCGGTAGGAAAGCCTATGATGGATGTTACCGTTAAAGGGATCTGTTGTTTTGAAAGTAAATCTATAGCTTTTAGGTTGTCCTTCAGCCTGGTTTTCTTGTTCATTTTTTTCAATAACCGATCCGAGGCGTTTTCGAAGCCAAAAGATATTTGTGATATATTCAATTCCGTCAGTAGCTGGCACATGTCCTCGTCGATCATATCGGCTCTGATCCAAGCGGTAAATCTTATCTTCTTGTAGAACGGTTCTTTTTTTAGGGCGCCGAGAAATTCCCTGGTGCGCTTTTTCGAATAGAAGAACAAATCGTCATCGATACCAATGTGCGTCTGATCGGGATGCCTTTCCAAAATATTTCTAATTTGGTTTAAGGTGTTTTCAATGCTGTAAGAGCGAAATGAGCCTCGCCATAATTTTTTTTGTGTACAAATATGGCAATTAAAGAGGCAGCCTCGTGACGAAAATATCCTCGGCTGGAAGCTGTTAGGTATATTTGGGAGGCGGTAATCGGGTATGGGGATATCGTTTAGGTCGTCGATAAGTGGACGTTCAGGTGTCGTAATCGGCCCATGAGGGCCCATGTAGACGATTCCTTTAACCGCTTTCATATGCTCGTGCGTAAAGTTGCCCCGGGTGATCAGCAATTCCACCAATTCAGTCAAGGTCAGCTCACCTTCTCCAACTACGCCGACATCAAAGGCTTCGTGAAAATCTTCAGGTCGAACGGATATATGGATGCCGCCGATAATAATCGGAGTATTGGTGATCTGTTTGAAATTTTTTGCCAGTTCAATCGCATCCATGTAATGGGGCGATGTTACGGAAAGCCCGATAATGTCGTAATCGCATGGATCAAAACTGTCCAAATCGTCAATGACGGTTGTTTCGATTTCAGTGGGTAACTTGTTGTGAAGGTAGGTCGCTAATGACAAACATCCTATGGAATTGGTTTCAGCCCCGATCGCTCTATCCGCATCTATCTTATAAGAGCCCCAGGTGATCTGAATAATGGCAAATTTCAGCATTGTTTATCTTCCTCGATTCAAAATGAAATCGGGCTTGTATTTTCTATCCGGCAGGGGAAGTTTTAGTTGGTTAGAAGCATGGGCGTTAAAACAGCACATTTTCCGGTTCATGCCACCACCAGGTTTTTTCATGGGTGGAAAAAACGCATTCGCGACAGAAGGGATGTCCGTTTATATGCCCATTGAGATGCTGACGCCTTAAAGCCCCCATGGTTTCGCCCTGCCACAGGGATCCAAGGCGCTGCTGCCGAATGTTTCCGAGAACATACCGACCGTCGAAATCGATGCTGCAAAAAGTAACACTACCATCCCACAGGACGTAAAACTGGTTCCAAAGCAGAAAACAGGGGTAGCGTGCTTCAGGTTTCTTGATGGTGCTGATACCCCGCATCTGCCCGCCCCAGTCACGGGTAGGTGTAAAGGTAACACCGTCTGTCATCGGCCCCCATTTATGGTGAAAAGCCGGATGATCGTATTCAACTCCAGGCAGGTGGGTGCAATGGATTTTTATCTTCGGAAGTCTCCGGCCGGCCCTTTTTCTTTCCGCCAGAAGGTGTCGAACGTTTTTTTCTATGTGTTCAATATTCAGCGTCGGCCTGTTTTGGTTGTATTCTGTGGCATTGGCGCCGTCGATTGAAACAACCATGTGATCCAAAAGGGTTTCCTCTATAATCTGCGCTGTTTTGCGTTTACTTAAAAGCGCACCGTTGGTGTAGATCGACGTTTTCAGACCCATGGATTTAGCGATACGGGCCTTTTCCAGAAAGCCCCTATCCATGAAGGGTTCGCCGAACATTTGCAGTACCACCCACTTGACACCCAGTTCGGCGCACTCATTAACCGCTTTGGTAAAGAGATCGATATCCATAACCCCTTCATTTCTGGTCATGGCTTTGCGCGGGCAGACAACGCAGTCGGAATTGCACCGATTGGTGGGTTCAATATAGACGCTTAAAGGAGCCCTGCCGTTTTGACGGGATGTGATTTCATGGATACGCTTCATGTAAATTTTACGATAA
>JAHEHB010000168.1 GCA_024644775.1 Deltaproteobacteria bacterium | reverse complement strand
CGCCATCGACGCCGGTGAGGTCGTTGTGGTGATCGGACCGTCGGGTTCTGGGAAAAGCACCTTTCTGAGGTGTCTCAACCATCTGGAGACCGCCGACAAAGGGCACATATATATCGAAGGCATCGATTTGCTAGATCCCAAGACGGATATCAATGAGGTACGGGCCGAGGTCGGGATGGTGTTTCAATCCTTCAATCTGTTTCCCCACAAATCAGTCATCGAAAATATCACCTTGGCTCAACGCGTCGTCCGAAAACGATCAAAACAGGAGTCTTCAGAAAAGGCCGCGTCACTTCTCGAAAAAGTCGGTATCAGCGACAAGTCCAATGCCTATCCGGATCAGCTTTCCGGCGGTCAACAACAACGGGTGGCCATCGCCAGAGCGTTGGCTATGGATCCAAAAGTGATGTTGTTTGACGAACCGACCTCGGCGCTGGACCCAGAAATGATCGGTGAAGTGCTGGATGTGATGAAAACACTGGCCAAAGAGGGAATGACCATGGTAGTGGTCACCCACGAGATGGGCTTTGCCAGGGAGGTTGCCGACCGGGTCATTATTATGGATGAAGGCGCCATCGTTGAGGTTGGAACGCCGGAGCATTTCTTCACCAATCCCACACACGATCGGACCAAGCTATTTTTGAGTCAAATATTATAACCCCCACATCTTGTGTATAGATATTTCAAAAAACCCCCCTAGTTGTGTTTTTTTCTTTACAAGTTTTTGCTATCCTGATATGTATTCCAAAATAATCATATCCGCCGGGTTTGTTCAGGCGACCGGAGGTAATGCATACCCCTCAATGCAACAGGAGAACTCTGTGCATGAAACTGAAAAAATTGGAAATATGCGGTTTTAAATCCTTTGTCGATAAGGCCTCCATTGAATTTCCCTCCGGTATCTCGGCGGTTGTTGGACCGAACGGGTGCGGAAAAAGCAACATCATTGATGCGCTCAGGTGGGTCATGGGGGAACAAAGTGTAAAACAGCTTCGCGGCAAATCCATGGAAGATGTGATATTTTCCGGAACCAATGGTAAACCCCCGCTCAATATGGCTGAGGTAACGCTTACGCTTGCAAACGATAATGGCGGCGGACCCGAAGAATACAAAGATTTCTCCGAGATTATGCTCACACGGAAACTTTACCGGTCCGGAGAATCCGGCTATTACATCAATAAACAACCCTGTCGGCTAAAAGATGTCCATAACGTCTTTTTAGGAGCCGGTATCGGAACGAAATCTTATGCGGTCGTACAGCAGGGAAATATCGGGGCCATCATCGATGCAGGGCCGGAAGAAAGAAGAATCATTATAGAGGATGCCGCCGGAATTACCCGATATAAAAACCGGAAAAATGAAGCGCTTCGAAAAGTGGAATCGACAAATCAGAACCTTTTGCGGGTCTCGGACATAATGGCTGAAGTGAAACGGCAGATGTCCGGTTTGAAACGACAAGCAAAAAAAGCTGAAAAATTTAAAAAATACCAAGATCAGATTAAAACGCTCGATGTTACGATCGCACTCCACCATCATGATGCGTTTACCCACCAAATAGAGCAAACGGATGGCCTTCTAAAAGAACTCAAAGATTCGGATCTCGAGCAATCAGCCAGACTCAAAAAACTGGATGCCGCCGTTGAGGATATTAAACTGAAACGCGCCCAGAAGGACCAGGAAATCGGCGAACAAAAATCCCGCCAATTTGAAATGCAGCGCACGATTGACCGTACCGAAAACGATTTGGTCCACTTACGAGCAGATATTGAACGACTGACCGAAGAAATCAGCCGAATTACAACCGCGCGGGAAGAACTCGAGGAAAAAAATAAAACCATCGATACAGAGATTCACCAAGTAGTGGATCAAAATAACGGTATTCGTAAAGAAATTGAAACCGTTTCTTCTAATCTGGAGCAGGAACGAAAGGCTTCTCAAAGGATCGATGAACAGCTAATCTCGTTAAATCAAGAACTCGACGCCTCTAAAAACCAGCTAATGAACTGTGTTGCCAGAGAGGCGAAATACAAAAATATCTATCAAAACGCATCGAATAACAAAGAAAACCTCAAGAGACGGCTACATGGATTACAGGAAGAAGAAAATAAAGCAACAAAGAAGATTGATGCAATAAAAAAGGATGAGGCAAATGCGAGAGAAACCCTGCATTCATTCAGAGAAGAAATCGAAGGTTTAGATAATCAAGTTCACTCGATACAAGAATCTCTGAATAAAAAAAGTATGAGTCTCGGCGAGCAAGTGAAGCGTGTGCAGACAATGAGCCTTGCACTAAATGAACTTCGATCTCGATTTACCGCCCTCAAGCGGATGGAAGAAACCTATGAATGGTACAAAGAGGGTGTCCAAGCGATTATGAAACTTCAATCCACAGAGCACGCATCGAATGGGATTATCGCATTGGTGGCAGATACGATCGACCCCGCCCCTGATTATTTTTCAGCGGTGGAAGCTGTCTTGGGGGATTACTTGCAATACATTCTAGTACAAGATCAGGAAACCGGGGTCCGTTCCATCGACTACCTTCAGACTGACGGAAAAGGACGTAGCGGTTTCATACCGGTATCGTCAATCAAAAAAAAAGATTCTAGCCCAAAGGAAGCCGGAGATCGCTCCAAACAATTGCTGAATCATGTGTCAACAACACCCGGGTTTGAGAATATCGCTGAAACGCTTTTGGGCAATGTGTTTGTAGCCAATGACATAAACGAGGCGATAGAGGTTTGGAACCGGGATAATGCAGCCCAAACCATTGTTACGAAATCCGGCGAATTGATCCTTCCGGAAGGAATTATGATCGGCGGCGGTACCGCAAATGGAACGGGGATATTGGCAAAAAAGCAGGAAGTCAAAGATCTGAAACATCAGACCGCCCAGCAGGACGATAAACTGAAAGATGCTAGAAAGAATCAAGAATCCCTGGAGGTTGAAGTTCGAAATATCGAAACCGAGCTGCAAAAGCTTATCGAGCGGCGAAACAAAATATCTGACAATGAGAGGGAGCTCGAAAAAGTCCACTACCGATTGAGTGAAGATTTAAAGTACGCGTATCGCCACCTTGAAATCGTTCGGCTAGAAGGTGAACAATTGATGGGAGAAGCAAGTGATCTCGATGATCAAATTTCAAAATACAACCAGGCGATTGCAGAAACTGAAAATGAGGTAACCGCATCGCAGGAGCGGGTCACAGAAATATCAAATCGAATCGACATCACCTCTTCACAAATGAATGAGTATTCGCAGCGGATCGTAGATTTAAAGCTTAATCTTACCGCTTTGAATGCCAAATTAGAAAACAGCACGACGAATCTTCAAAGGTTAAGAGCATTTCAAGAGGACAGCATCAATCGCCTCAATGGGCTTTCTCACGAAATATCGCAAAAAAAGCAAAAACGCGCCGCTTTAGAACAGAAAATAGCAGAATCCGAGAAATCACTTTCGGCGATGTATGAAGACTTAAAACGCCTCGATCAAACGCTTGAAAATAATAGGGCGGACTTTCACGCATTTGATGAAAAACTGAAAGTAAACGACGACGCCATCAATGAAATTGAAGGAAAACGACAAGGGATACTGGAAAATATTCGCCTACTTGAACTGGAACAATCGCAGCGACAACTCAGACGAGAAAATATCGTCCATCAACTCGACGATCGATATCACACCTCCCTTTCAGAGCTCAGAGCGAACACCAGTGCGTCACCCGAAAAACCAATCGAGGAAATGGAGTCAGCGCTATCGAAATTACGACACCGGATTTCATTGATAAACGATGTCAATCTCGGGGCCATAAAAGAGTACGAAGTGCTAAAAGAACGGTATGATTTTCTAGCCGCGCAGCATGAAGATCTGGTTAAGGCCATTGATGATCTTCATAAAGTCATCAGAAGGATCAATCGAATTACTCGAGAACGATTTTTAGAAACATTCCATTTGATCAACGAAAAACTAAATGAGGTTTTTCCCCGATTGTTTGAAGGCGGATCTGCCCGGCTGGCGCTAACGGAACCGGATAATCCGCTTGAAACAGGCGTTGAATTTATGATCCATCCACCCGGAAAAAAACTGACGCGGCTGAGTCTTCTGTCGGGTGGGGAAAAAGCGCTTTCGGCCATTGCGCTTGTTTTCTCTATCTTTCTTATCAAACCGACTACTTTCTGTCTTTTAGATGAAATTGATGCGCCGTTGGATGATGTCAATGTGTTTCGCTTCAACAATTTACTACAACTCATCGGCGAGAAATCCCAAATCATCATGATCACACATAACAAACGGACAATGGAATTCGCCGATACCTTATATGGTGTCACAATGGAAAATAAAGGCGTCTCGAAAATTGTCTCTGTAAATCTTAATCAAACAGGATCGCCCAAATGACGTGGTCATTTTTTAAGAAAAAAAACAAACACGATAAAGATACAACCCCGGAAGATACGGTACCTGAACAGGAAATCGATTTACCACTCGTCGAAAAACCACCCGATGACCAATGGGCAGACCCAGCTGCATCGCCTGAGCCGAAACCCCTTTCCTCTTTTTCCGATACTGAGAAAAAAGATTCGGGTTCAGATAAGGATTCAGGCGGATTCTTCAAGCGGTTGAAATCCGGGTTATCCAAAACCCGAAAATCCCTGTCCAACGGTCTAGAAAAAATATTTATCGGGAATAGAGAGCTCGATGAGGATATGCTCGAAGCCCTTGAAGAATTACTGATCACTTCAGATATCGGCGTTCAAACAACCATGGAGCTTGTGGCGCGAATATCAGGGCGTTCTGGTGAAATATCAGATGTCAATCATCTGAAAGAAATATTAAGAGAAGAGGCGCTTGCTCTCTTTACTGAAACGCAACCGGTTTCAAAAGACACGGGTATAAAACCTCACGTAGTCATGGTTGTTGGTGTCAACGGGACAGGCAAGACAACGACCATAGGGAAACTGGCGGCAAAGTTTTCCACAGAAGGGAAAAAAGTGCTGGTTGCCGCTGCAGACACGTTCCGTGCGGCAGCCATTGAGCAACTCGCGATTTGGGCCGACAGAGCCGGCGCGGACATTGTGAAACACAAGCAAAATGCAGATCCCTCAGCGGTCGCTTTCGATGCCATAGACGCGGCTACCGCTAGAAATGTCGATGTAGTAATCGTTGACACGGCAGGAAGGCTCCACACACGAATCAACCTTATGGACGAACTAAAAAAAATAAAGCGAACCATCTCCAAAAGGTGCGAAGGCGCTCCCCATGAGATACTCCTGGTCCTGGATGCCACAACAGGCCAAAACGCCCTGTCCCAAGCGAAACTATTCAATGAGGCAATAGGTATTACAAGCATGGTCCTCACAAAGCTTGATGGCACAGCGAAAGGCGGTATCGTGATTAGTATCTGCCATACCTTTAACATTCCGTTGTCTTATATCGGTGTCGGTGAAAAAATCGAAGATTTGCAGGAATTTGATCCAAAACTATTTGTAGACGCCTTGTTTTAAACAGTCGACAACGCGCAGCCTCTCAGACCGGTCAACACTCGATATTTATCGCATTTGTTACATTGATAGCAATTGTATCAATATTGTGAAAAAAATTTCCTGTAAGTGTTCATTTTACTTGACATTATAAAAAGCATGCTGTATGAAGCACCTAAAATCGTCCGTTTAAGGACACTAATCCAGACAAAGGGGGTGAAACAGTATGACGAAGGCGGAATTGGTGGAAAAGATGGCGAATGATGCGGGCATTTCCAAAGTTGCGGCAACGACAGCGCTGGGCTCTTTCATGGAAGGTGTCACCAAATCACTGAAAAAGAAAGATGGCAAGGTCACGCTGGTCGGCTTCGGTACGTTTTCAAAAGCCCGTCGTAAAGCTCGGAAAGGTCGCAATCCGCAAACTGGGGCGCCGATAAAGATCAAGGCAACCAACGTCGTAAAATTTCGACCCGGTAAAAAGCTCAGAGACGCTATTTAACCAGTTTTAGGGCGGTTTATCTGTTTGTTGGGCACATAAGCCGCCCGCCCCTCCTTAGTAACTAATCAGTAACTAATCCGTTCATTATAGTAACCATCATCGTATCGGATAAATCATAATGATCGGATTAGTAGTGCGCTATTTCAAAGCCCTTATATTCTCGGGTAGCTGTTTCCCATTTCACATCGAGATGTTTTACATCTGAAAGCGGCGGACCTTTTTCACACCATTTAAGTATCTGATCCACGCGCGCGCGATCCCCCTCAAATATTGCTTCCACCGAACCGTCGGAACGGTTTCTTACCCACCCAGACACCCCGAATTTCTTTGCCACCCGCGCCGTTTCCATCCGAAAAAATACTCCCTGGACCCTTCCGTGGATAACGACATGCGCTCGAACGTATTCTTCCATGATTCATGCGCTCCTAAAAAGTGTTACGATGGCCTCACAAACTTGTTTTCGTGTTTTTTTGAATCGATGTTCTTTAAAACCGGGTTTCCATATCCCTGACGAAAGATCGTCCGAAATCACAAGAATGCCGGCCACATCTACTTTTCGAAATCGTCCGACAGTGAATAAGGCAGATAATTCCATTTCCACGGCCAATACATTTTGGCGTTGAAACGCACGGATTTTTTCCGGTGTTTCCCTGTATACAGCGTCAGTGGTCCAAACAGTGCCTTCATGAAACGGCAATCTGTGGTCTTTTAGAATTCGCGTGATCCCACCCAGCATCTGCTGTGAGGGTTCCGCCAATTTATTTCCAGTCGCCTCGTAATGTCTAGAGGTCCCTTCATCAATAAAGGAACCTGTCGGAACGATAATCTCTCCGATCTGAACACCCGGTGATAGGGCGCCACACCAACCGACAAATAGTATTTTCTTCGCCCCGCGAGCAATGAGTTTTTCCAAAACCATCACAGCATAAGGTGCACCGATAACAGGTCCGGCTAAAGAATACCGTCGGGTAAATGAGTTGTGAATATAGAGTTTACTGTTAAATAGGCGGGAAAAATTATTTTCGGCGATTTGCAGCCGGGCACAAAACATTCGAAGGTCATTTTGACTGCTCACCATCACCGCAACCCGCCCCAAGTTCACCCCCCCATTGCCGTCTGTTGGATTGATGATGGCATCGTCGCGGACACCGTCTGATTTTCGTCGTGTATTGTCTATTGCGTTCATCGAAAAATGACCAATGATAAACAGTCGGTTAGTGAAGCCTCCGACCACCAAAAGACGGTGGCTTACGCGCTTGGTGCAAGTAAGACATAAGGCGGTTATTGGTTTCAGTGTTCAGGTTTCAGGTTTCGGGGTTTGCTGACACCTTATATGAAACTTCGTATGAGATTCCGCCTGGCCGGAACAGTAAACAGATTGAACGTCGAACATCCAACATCGAACGCCGAATATTGATGACGCTACGCTTTGTCTATCTTTATAACAAGCGAACCGCAAAATTTCG
This sequence comes from Deltaproteobacteria bacterium, assembly GCA_024644775.1. Next base: position 3,352 of record JAHEHB010000168.1, on the reverse strand, counting down.
AAGGGTGGATTCGCTTTGTTTGGCATTTTTCTAAATTGACAGAATACAGTATTCGATGTTCGACGTTCAATGTTCGATGTTCATTGGTTTCTTTTTCGATCAGACCGGCCGTTTTTTTGGCCGGCGGCTGGGCTGACACCTGACACCCGAAACCTGACACCTCAAATAACCCTGCCGATCGCTATTCCGGTCGGGCGAGTTTTGAGAGTTCTTCCTTTACGTCATCGACAATATCGTAAAACCACATCAGATCTTCTATGGTGAGACGCCCCGCTTTTCTCTGAGCCTCTCCGCCGTCCTTTTTTGTAATGACTCTGGGGCCAATTTGCAGTTTTGGCTCTCCTTTGTCATATTGATTGATAGAAACCACAAGACCGGTCTCTTCGCACTTCCATTTTTTTAAGATCTTATCTTTGTCAGGATCAAACGGCATATCTTCCTCCAATGTTATGTTGATATTTTAGAAAAATCAGCAACGTTTTCAAACAAGCCGGCAATTTGATTAAGCAAAGCCAGTCGATTCTTTCGAAGTTTCACATCGTCGGTTAAAACCATAACCCCTTCGAAAAAAGCGTCTATCGAAGGGCGCAGCGATGCGATATCACGCAATGCTCGGTCGAAGTAACCTTTATCCAGATTGTTTTTGACATTTATTTCTGCCCCTTTATATTGGTTTAACAAAACAAACTCACATTCATTTTGAAACAAACTTTCATCGATCGCCCTGTCGATATCATCTGCAGCTGTCTGTTTGGCTTGTCTGATAATATTGACAACGCGTTTAAAGGCAATCGCCAGCGGTTCAAATTCGGGTGTTTTTTTGAGCGATGTCAGCGCTCGTACTCGGTTCCAGACAGCCGGCACATCATCCACCGATACACTCATAGCCGCTGAAATGATGTCTTTGGGAAACCCCTCATCGACCATCAATTGCGCGATTCTGTTTTGTAAAAACACATATACTTTGTCGGCAATCCCGTCAATTCTTTGGCCACGGGATTCTTGAAACAATTTGAGGCTTTCTTCTATCACGGCCCTTAAAGAAAATGAAAAAGCCTTATCGAGCATAATCTGTACGACACCGATTCCCTGACGCCGAAGCGCATACGGATCCGAAGCGCCCGTTGGCAGCAGTCCAGCGCTAAAACACCCACAAATAGAATCCATTTTGTCACCGATACTGAGTATTGCACCGGTCAGCGTCTCAGGAAGCGCCCCGCCTGAATAAGCAGGCCGGTAATGCTCTTCGATGGCAACCGATACGGGCCCGGATTCTCCAGAAACTGAGGAATAAATTCTCCCCATAATTCCTTGTAGCTTTGGAAACTCCCCAACCATCTGACTGACAAGATCGACCTTACATAGACGAGCTGCCCTTGCAGCATTATTTTTCACGTCCGCGTCAACACCCAGCAAATCCCCCATAAACACCACAAGGTTTTCTATCCGCATCACTTTATCATACATTGAACCTAGCTTCGCTTGAAATAGGACGCCTCTGAGCCGCTCTATCCAATCATCGAGTGAAGCCTTAAGATCTGCCTCATAAAAAAAATGAGCATCATCAAGGCGTGCCCGGAGCACTCGCTCATGGCCCTTTGCTACGAGTACCGGGTCTTTGGCTGCGGTATTGTTTACGGCGATAAACCAAGGCAACAAGTCACCGCCGTCATCAACGACAGCAAAATACTTTTGATGCTCCCGCATGGTGGTAATTAGTATTTCCCGAGGTAAATGAAGAAATTCTGTATCATATCTTCCCGCTACCACCGCAGGATACTCAACGAGGTTCTTCACTGTTTCCAAGAGTTCAGTATCCGGCAGCACCGCTCCCCCAATCTTTTCGGCGACGGTCTTTATTTCGGTTTCTATGGCGTGTTTTCTGTCATCGACATCGACAATTACATAAGCCTCTTTTAACGTTTCAATATATTCGGAAGGGTTGGTAATTCGAATCCTGCCTGAATGCATGAACCGATGTCCGAAGGTATAACGCCCACTGTGCAGGTTTTCCAATCGAAAGGAAATTAGAGCAGCGTCCAGCAACGCGAGAATGGAGTGAATCGGTCTTGCAAATTGAATCTCAAGATCTGCCCATCGCATCGTCTTGGGAAAGGGAATCGAATGGATCACTTCCGGTAAAATCGTTTTAAGAATCGATTTTGTCGCACGTCCTTTCTCTGTTTTCTCTATATAGACATACGGACCTTTTGGTGTCTCTTTAATTTTTAATGCGTTTGCGGTTACGCCGATCCGCTCGGCAAACTTTTTACCCGCTATCGTGGGACGGTACTTATCGTCAAATCCCACGCTTTTCGGGGGACCAACAATTTCTGCAGTAAGGGGCCTTTGCTTCGTGGAGACGTTTCTCACTTCCGCTGTCAGTCGTCGAGGGGTGCCCATGGTCTTCGCTTCACCAAAATCGATACGGGCATCCTTAAGCTTGTTCAGCAGGTTTGTAACAAACACCTTTAGGGCAGGCTCGATGTAACCTGCTGGCAACTCTTCCGTTCCAATCTCCAGTATTAGGTCTGCCATTCTCACCTCATTCCAACGCCCTATTTCTTAGTCATTAACGGAAATCCCATTGCTTCTCTTTGTTTTAAATAGGTCTCTGCACAGGACCTGCAAAGATTTCTAATCCGCGTAATATACCCGGTTCGTTCCGTTACACTGATTGCTCCCCGCGCATCCAATAAATTAAAGGTGTGCGAGCACTTCAAACAGTATTCGTAGGCAGGTAAAACCAGAAAAGCGTCGATGATTCGATTGGCCTCACTCTCATACATGTCAAAGAGTTTAAACAAGGTATCCACATCCGCCATTTGAAAATTATAAGTAGATTGTTCCACCTCCTGCCGATGGTGAACATCCCCGTAAGTGATATCATCGTTCCATTTCAATTCGTATACATTGTCTATTTCTTGAAGATACATAGCGGTTCGCTCAAGGCCATATGTTATCTCTACAGATGTGGGTCGAAGCTCAATGCTGCCGGCAAGCTGAAAGTATGTAAACTGGGTGATTTCCATACCATCCAGCCAAACTTCCCATCCGACACCCGACGCCCCCAGTGTGGGAGACTCCCAGTCGTCTTCTACAAACCGGATATCGTGTTCAAGAGGGTCAACCCCGAGTGAACGCAGGCTTTGAAGGTATGTCTTCTGAACGTCCATGGGAGAGGGCTTAAGAATAACCTGAAATTGATAGTAGTGTTGCAAGCGATTCGGATTTTCCCCATAACGACCGTCTGTAGGGCGCCTGGAGGGCTGGACGTATGCGACATTCCACGGTTCCGGCCCCAACGCATGAAGAAGCGTTGCCGGGTGAAATGTGCCGGCTCCAACTTCAA
>JAHEHB010000537.1 GCA_024644775.1 Deltaproteobacteria bacterium | reverse complement strand
CGGCAGACAAAGGAATGCTTTTTCTGGATGAAGTCGGCGAACTCGGCCTTGATGAGCAGTCAATGCTGCTTCGCGCAATTGAAGAAAAAAAATTTCTTCCCTTAGGCTCTGATGAAGAAACAGAAAGTGATTTTCAACTTATATGCGGTACGAACCGTGATCTAAAAACTATTGTGGCAAATGGTTGTTTCCGCGAAGATCTCCTGTGCCGTATAAATCTGTGGACATTTCATATGCCGGGGCTTGCAGAAAGGCCGGAAGATATTAGGCCAAACTTGAATTATGAGCTGGACCGATTTGCGGAGAGAAATAATATACATATTACTTTTAATAAAGAGGCCCGAAAGAAATTTCTTGCTTTTGCGACTTCTTCTGATGCGTTGTGGTCAGCAAATTTCAGAGACCTTAACGGAGCCGTTACACGTATGTCCACCCTTGCCCCGGGCGGCCGTATTACAAAAGAGGTTGTACAGGAAGAAATTTCAAGATTAAAAGCGATGTGGAGTGTCGCGGAGACAGATATCAACAAAAAAATATTAAATGAAGTGCTCGGTGCCGATAAAGCTGAGAAACTTGATCGTTTTGAAAAAGTTCAGCTGGTTGATGTTCTTAAAGTATGCAAAGAATCAAAAAGTATATCAGACGCCAGCAGAAAGGTTTTTGCAGTTTCCCGCGTAAAGAAACGAAAAGCAAACGACGCAGACCGACTTCGTAAGTACTTGGCACGTTACAACATAAAATGGGAAGATATACAAGAAAGCCGTATATTTATCTGATTGGGGATAAATTAGAACAAATCATCACCTGGCTATTTCTCCACATAGAAAACATGATCACATATTTCGTCACCACTCATTAATACCCTTGTTCTTTTTAACGTAAGCTTTGCGTTGTAGGATCTTGCCGCAGGTTCGTCCCCGGCACATATCACAAAACCCAGCTCTGGTTCACCGAGCTCGCGGTAGATTTCGGCCCACATGCATCTCGTGAAGCGATATTCGATTCGGTCGGGCTCGTCGACGATGCGATTCCATAGATGGGAGCCTGCACACCCCTTATCGAGGCTTTCACAGAATTGTTGGAGATCCTCCTCTGGCTCTCCACCGTCCGAGCGTGGTGTTAAATTATGATTATCAATCATTTCGCGTATAACTTCGCGGGCCTCAGGGCCGAACCGTTCCTCCATCGCGTGCAAAAGCCGCACGCCAAGTTGCGCCGCACCTTTCATTTTTCGCTTCAACACGTCTAGGATGATCCGCTCGTTTTCTTCACTAATCGGTTCTTGTAAAATATCATTCAGACTGCCTGGCATCGTGTCCTCCTCTCACACAAAAACATTGATTTACAGTCTCATTATATTCAGATCCTGAAACAGGCCAACCCAAAAGGTTGTCTGGGCAGGTGACAACATCGTTACCGTCACGGCTGCGGTAATCTTGGTCATCGGTGCCGGAAGAAAGGCGGTTAACTTCATCCATAATTACTTAACCTGGGGATCGTGATATAATCGCCCGGACCCGGAATCATTCAATATCTCGAACCATATTGGCAAACAAAAATGATGTACCTTATCAATCACTTATAAAAATTTATTTAGCTGAACGAATTGTACAAGAAACGGCGTCGTGATATAAAAATCCGGATAAAAACCCCAGGTCACATCTCGGTTCAATCCAGTAATCGCCAAGCCGAATTGGAACTGCCACAGATAAAAAGTATATTTGATCTCTAAATATCGTCTGCCAACGGAATGACAGCGATTATCCATGTCTCTGCGCCAGTTTCTCAAACATCAGGGCGAGACCGGCCCCCAGCGTATAGAGCGATTCGATGTTCAGATTGGACTCTGCGGTTTCGTCAAAAAACAGATACAGATCAGATTCCATTCCATCCTCAGGCCGCCAGTAGCACACTAAAATCGGGACTTTGGGAAGCACATGGAGTACGACCGAAATATCGGAGTCGTGGACGCGTTCGATCTGCCTGCCTGCGAAGAGGTGGATCATATCTTCAAAAAGATCGGTATAGATGTCGGCCACCCTTTTAATCGGTTTCGTACAGCGTTGGTCAAAAAACCGGTGCCAGGTTTTACCACCCTCCAATTCGCGAAAGGGCATCCATTTTCCTGATATGGATCTGCCCTCACCGGATAGTATATAGTTGAGCACTGGTGCCGCCAGCCATGCGTGGACGTGAAGGTCTGTGTAGAATTGTCCGTTCGAATCGACACTGAAATTTTTACCGAGTATTTTAAGGATCAGCTTTCCGTTGGCAAAAACACCACCGAGTTTCTGGGCAACATCGGAAAGATCCACACCTTTGATCTTTTCCTGAAGCTCGGCGACTGCCTTTTCGATATCCTGTTCGATAGTGATACCTGTATTTCTTTCGCCTCCGAATCGTTCGACAACAGCCGAATCCAATCGAGGACATTCTTCAATTTGACGTTTCCCTTGAAATACCGCTGCCGAAAATGCCAGGCAGGTGGCTTCATTGCATTTTCGACAATTGGATTTATCAAGCAGTTTGAAAATTTCCATCGTATTCTGAAATCTGGCCATCGTATCTCCCTTCCGTAACCGCATTTTGACCAATGTTGCTACTTATCCCGATATCATGCACCGGTCTATTGAAAATCCCCCATTCGGGGGGGTTATTTTTGCGATTCTTTTTGATGTAAATAATTTAACAGATTACAGGCTAATTTTTCAACCATATTGCACTAAAACTGAACATTAGTTATAATAAGGTAAAAAAAATAGATAACATATTCAGTAAGTTAAAAGTACAAAACCGAACTCAAGCCGCCATGAAGGCCATGCGTTTGAACTTTGAAGGCTGATCTTTTCTTATTGGATTAGGGAGCAATTTTATCCGCTCACTGGGAAGTTATGTGAAAGGAATTGATAAGTGTTTAAAGGTTCTGAAATTTTTGAGAAGAATTACAAAGAATATTGCGACCAAATCGCTAAAATCGATTTCAACGCTGTAAAGGACAATCTATGTATTGTATTTGACGACGGTCAGATGCTTATTCACTTTCTTAACAGGAAATACCGAACCGATCGTCCGATCGCTTTCGATTTCAAGCCCCCGATCGGGGATGGACAAGGGTATAATGGTCTCGAATTGCTCTTGAAGACTGTTTGGACTGTCAACCGCTACTTTTCCAACAGTTTTTCCCCCTCGAAACTAAGTTCAATGATGATACCAGCAGGGTCCCTAAAAAAAAGTTGCGTCAAATCAATGTCGGGAATGTTTGCTGAGCGAAATTCAATTGATAGGTCATTCAGTTTTTTCGCAAATTCATTCACACCGACACATCGCATGGCAATATGATCCAAGAAGTCTTCTCCC
>JAHEHB010000009.1 GCA_024644775.1 Deltaproteobacteria bacterium | reverse complement strand
TTGGCGGCACCTTCAGGGCATCCTACACGCCGTTAAATGAAAATATTATTAACGGTAGAATCCGAGGAGTTGCCGGTGTGGTCGGATGTACGAATCCAAGAGTCAAGCAAGACTACGTGCATGTTGAGCTGGTTAAAGAGTTGATAAAGAATGACGTGTTGGTTCTTCAGACAGGTTGTTCCCAAATCGCGCTTGCCAAAGCCGGCATGACAACTCCGGAAGCCGCCCATCTGGCAGGACCCGGTCTAAAGGAAGTTTGTGAAGCTGTCGGTATGCCACCGGTGTTGGGTATTGGATCTTGTGTAGACAACAGCCGAATTCTGATTGCCGCATCTGAAATGGTGCGCACTGGTGGACTGGGAGAAAGCATTGCCGATCTTCCGGCCGTTGGCGCGGCACCGGAATGGATGAGTGAAAAGGCCATTTCCATTGGGCAATACTTCGTTGCCTCCGGTGTGTTTACGGTATTCGGTGTCACTTTTCCGATTGTTGAGGAAACCAAGTTCCACAAGCTGCTGTTCGAGGGGCTCGAGAAAGAAGGTTTCGGCAAGTGGGGGTTTGCAACCGATCCATACGAGATGGCAAAGATGATGATCGCCCATATCGATAAGAAGCGCAAGGCGCTTGGTATCGATAAAGCCAGAGATAGAATTCTGGTCGATATGGCCGATAGACGCGCGTTGGATGCAGCATAGCAATATAGGAGCCATCGATATTAAAAAACGGGGTTCAAGTAATGAGCCCCGTTTTTAATTTGCCGTTCCGGCCCTGACCGCTCGCCCGAACCATCGGTTGAGTTCCTTCCCTATTTAACTAATGATAAGCCGGTTAAAGCATCCACGGAATTTCTTTGTTGAGTCGAATCGTTTTTAGATCGATCTTTACATCATACACCAATATTTCGACACCGTTCTTTACCGCCTTTCGTAAGCCCTTTCCATAATCGGGATCGATATGGTCCGCCGGTTTAAAAACCGCCGCATCCATTCGTTGAATTAAATAAAACATGACACATCGGTATCCGATGCGAGCAAGCCGTTGCAGCTCAGAAAGGTGTTTCAAACCTCTGGTCGTCACTGCGTCGGGAAAATAGGCAATCTTGTTTTCCACCAACGTACAGTTTTTAACTTCAACATAACAGCGGTTCGTGTCGTCACCACCTAACATGAGATCGAGTCGTGACCCTTTGCTTGTAGCCACTTCCCGTTTAATTTCATTGAATCCTGAAAGCCCTTTGATTTTCTTTGACTGTATCGACTCAAAAACCAATCGGTTCGGTACCAGCGTATTGACGCCAACAAGAGACGTTGGCATTTGAATGAGCTCCCATGTATATTTTAATTTCCGCTTGGGATTGTCATGATACGATAGAAAGACGGGTCTTCCCGGTTCGCAGCATTCTTTCATACTCCCGGAGTTGGGACAATGGGCCGTGACAATGCCATGATCTTTGAGTTTCACATCGGCCATAAAACGTTTATAGCGTCGAATAAGGATACCATTTACAAGAGGGGGCCAGGCTAACCATGCGGATTTTTTTGACTTCGCCATATGACTGTTTTTAATTCAGGGTGAAAAACAGGGTTACGGTATTTATAACTACACGGTTTTTATTCAACTGTCCATGTATTACATTACAATGGGGCGCCTTGACAAATCGGTTTTGCGAAATATGTTTCTGTCAAAATCAAAGTTAATGAATTCGGCTTTTTACAAATTCATCTTTCACTTGAATACGAACCAAAAATAGCAAATAATGAGACGCGGCAGAAAAATCAAAAATCATGCCTTGTGCGGAGACGGTTTTGAAAGAAGCGTCATTGAGAGTTTTAATTTCAGATATGCTGGATGAAGCGGGTATTCAGTATTTGGGAGCTTCCACTCAGGAAGCCCAGGCGAATGTATCCATCGCGTTGGCAAATCAAATCATTGACTATCTGAAAAAAGGGACTATCGTTAATGCCGTTAATGTCCCGGCTGTTTCCGGCGAACTCTTAGCAAGGCTAAGGCCATATATTGAGCTCGCAGATCAGATAGGTTGTCTTCAGTCACAACTTTGCAACGGCCCCATAAGAGAGGTCATTATCGAATATAGAGGCGATTTCCAGAGTATAGATATTACTTCAATATCATCTTCGGTGTTAAAAGGGCTCCTCGCTCTCACCGTTAAAGATGATGTCAATTTTGTCAATGCGCATATTATTGCTAAGGAAATGGGCATTACTGTGACTGAAACAAACGTTGCCGATGCCGAAGAGTATTTGAATCTGATAACTGTGCGCATTATTACTGCGGAAACAACCGATACCGTTTCCGGTACGATTTTCGGTAAGAATCAGGCGAGGATTGTTAGAATCAATTCGTTTCGACTGGAGATGATACCCCAAGGCCATATTGCATTAATCCATAATGTGGATCGACCGGGATCGATCGGTGAAATCGGGACGACACTGGGAAATCATCGCATCAATATCGGCCGCATGCAGGTAGGGCAGGAAGAGGAAGGCAACCGGAATCTTATCTTTCTCGATACGGATACCCCCATTCCGGAATCCGTACTTGAAGAGTTGCAGATTTTACCGACGGTGAAATCGGTAACTCTTTTGGAGCTTTAATTTTGAAATGGATGGTATATAATGTAATAATTTAACGTCTCGGAATTTCTATAAGCAATTGATATTTTTTTTCGGCATTCGTTTCTTGCGGTGCAGCAATTGGGGGATAGCCCCTGAGGTCTATGCGATCATTTATTATCCACCCGGAAAATTATGGAGGAGGCCAATAATGTCAGAAGAAAAAAAGGATTTCGTAATCAAGGACCGGAGGATTTTCTCACAAGAGGAGGGTGAAAAAGAGGAAGAGAAAGATTCGAAAGCAGCAGAGGTCGAGAAAGAATCTGAAGAAACCGTTCCGGAAAAAGAATCTGCTGGGGATGAAAGTAAAGAGCAGCCTCAATTACCCGAAATCAATTTTCAAACCTTTGTTTTTTCTCTGAATGCATCGGCACTGGTGCAGTTGGGTGCCATGGAAGATCCTGCCACAGCCAAGAAAGAAAAAAATCTACCTTTGGCAAAACAAACCATCGATATGCTTTCGATGCTGAAAGAAAAAACAGCCGGAAACTTAACAAAAGAAGAAGAAGAATTGCTAAAACATATTCTCTACGATCTGAGAATGCGATATGTGAAGGAGAAAGGATAGCCGGGATGTGACGATGCCATCCGGTGCCGTTATTAATTCGATTTATGATCAACAAGGAGTATACCCAATGAATGATCGAAAGAAACTACAGTTCGGTGGTTTTCTGATTACGCCATTATGGGTGATCGGTCTTACCATCGCTATTAATCTATTTTTTGTTCCAATTACTGGATCTGCCACACCACCCGTAAAGATGGTGCCTGAAAATTTTACCGGCCTTGCGGAGTTGGTCAGCCCTGCGGTGGTCAACATCCGGACCGTTAAAACCATCAAAGGAGGTGGCCGAGTTTTTCGTCACTTTAGGGGGCCCTTTGATAAGGATGATCCGATGCGGGAATTTTTTGACAAATTTTTTGGACCGGAGCGGCAGCGAGATTTTAAACAGAGGAGCCTTGGCTCAGGCTTTATTATCGATCGGGAAGGCTATATTGTCACGAACAATCATGTCGTGGAGGGCGCTGATCAGATTAAAGCCATCCTGAGAAACGAAAAAGAATACGATGCTGAAGTGGTTGGGAGAGATCCCAACACGGACATCGCACTCATTAAGATAAAGTCTGCTAACAATTTTCCCATCGCCGAATTGGGGGATTCCGATACGGTAAAAGTGGGTGAGTGGGTGGTCGCTATCGGAAACCCGTTCGGATTGTCCCATACAGTAACGGCCGGGATCGTAAGCGCCAAAGGCCGCGTAATCGGATCCGGCCCTTATGATAATTTTATTCAGACAGATGCATCAATCAACCCGGGAAACAGCGGGGGGCCACTTCTCAATATTCGGGGCGAAGTCGTTGGGATTAACACGGCCATTGTCGCCGCTGGACAAGGGATCGGATTTGCGATTCCCATCAATCTTGCGCGTGGAATTCTCGAGCAGCTCAAGGCCAAAGGAGAGGTTACCCGTGGTTGGCTCGGTGTTGCGATTCAGGATCTCAGCAAAGAACTTGCGGAATACTACGGGTTTAAGAACGGAGAGGGCGTGCTGGTTACCGAGGTTTTTTCAGGTGATCCGGCTGACCAAGCGGGTATCAAACCCCGAGACATCATTGTTGAAGTGAACGGAAAAAAAGTGGAAACCACTCGAGATCTGACCACATTGATTGCCGGGTTAAATGTCGGTGAAGTTGCCAATATTACGGTGTTCCGAGATCGTAAGCCGATGGCGCTCCAAGTGAAAATTGCCAAGCGAGAAGAAGATAAGATTTCCGCCCGAAGATTTAAAGAACAAAAAGAGGATGAACTCGGCATCCGAGTTGAGGCCATCACTCCTGAAATTGCAAGCCGGTTTAATTTGTCAGAAAAAGAAGGCGTGATCGTATCAGGTGTCAAACCGGATAGTAAAGGGGCTGAAGCAGGTTTGATGGTCAGGGATATCATCAAAGAGGTTAACCACACGGATGTAAAGAGTGTCGAAGATTATAGTGAAGCGGTTGCCAAGGTCAACGAAGGTGAAACCATTCAGATGTTCGTTAAGCGGGCAAATGCAGGCTTTCTGGTCATAAAGATCACGAAATAGGATTGTGACCGAAGGCATGCGTTGGGAAGGTGATTGTGATGAGATTGGATAAAAAAGTGGCTATCGTCACCGGAGCCGGTCGCGGAATCGGCCGAACAATCGCCCACCGTCTCAGCGAAGAAGGCGCTGCGGTCACCGTTGTTGACGTAGTGAAGGAAAACGCTGTTCGCGTGGCAGCCGAAATCCAGGCTGAAGGCGGAAAGGCGTTAGCTTGTGTCGCTGACATCTGCGATAAAGCTCAGATCGATTCTATGATTGATGAGACGATAACAGGCTTTGGGGGTATTGATATTCTCGTGAACAATGCCGGTGTGGGGCTCACCAAAGCATTTATGGAAACAACACTCGACCAATGGCAGCGGGTTCTCGATACCAACCTGACTGGAACCTTTTTATGCGGTCAGGCGGTTGCGCGACCGATGATCGAAAACCGTTCCGGCAAAATTATCAACATCGCTTCTATTTCCGGGGAACGGGGCGGTTTTGGCCGAGCGGCTTACGGTGCTTCCAAGGCTGGTATCATACTGCTTACCAAAGTGATGGCACTGGAGCTTATCGGCAGTGGAATCAATGTAAATGCCGTATCTCCAGGGCCGGTGGATACGGTAATGAGCCGGGAATGTCATGATGATGCCACCCGCAACGCGTATTTTCGTCTTATTCCTGCACACCGCTATGGCCAAGAAAAGGAAATCGCTGACGCGGTGGTCTTCTTGGCCTCGGAAGAGAGCAGCTGGATCGTAGGGCACACCGTTAATGTAGACGGCGGATTCGGCGCCTCCGGTTTGTTGGTGGAAAAAGATTGATTCTTAACACAAGTTTCGCCTCCCCAGTTTTACTCGAGTGCCTGTTGACGTAAGTCGGATGATATTTTTGAGGGCAAAATATAATCCGACTTACGTCTTGCATCCATTCGCCGAGAAAAATCCGATATTGACCGATCGATTTTCTCTTACAAAGTATATTTGTTTTGACACTCGAACGATTATTGTGTACAGTATTACTTACAAAATTTGATTCCTTTTTTTCATGTTCAAATTCCGTTGTCTGTGCGATTGGTGCTGAGAGGATTTCTTCAATCGACTCTGGCGGCTCTCCGAGAATTCGCAGCGCATTTGTAAAGTCCTTTTTGCCTAACTTATCAAAATTGCTCAAAATATACCCGAAGAGTCTCGTCTGATCCATTTAGTCAAACAATCAGCAGGTAAGGAGCTAAACCACAATAGCCGTTGTATTGAAACAAAACGGTGGGGCAACTTCAAACTAAAAGATAACTTCGGTTGATAAGATTTTTTCTGCTTTCACTTTTGCCTGCTCAAACGGATCTCGTTCGATTTGTTCTTTCTCGCCTAAATTTGTTTCAAAAATCATAAAATAAAGTGCCTGCACTAAAAAGAACATCCAGATGGCCAGGGGCCAGATCAAGACCGAAGCAGGAGTTAAACCTATCACAAGCGCTCCGCCGCCTGTACTTAGAATTAGTTCGGTAAAAACTTTTCTTCCCATATGATTCGTAAAACACATACCACTTCGAATCCAGCTAAGAACCCCCAACATAAGCACCAAAAAAAGAGAAATTGAATCTACCCAAAAAAGTGAAATAATTATCAGCATCAATGGAAAAACGATCACCAAAACGCTCCTTCCGCTCCAACGCGTCAACAAAAAGCTATAGACCGCCATAAAAATCCATAACGTAAGGGTCAGGGTCTTTGGCCAGGGTATTACATGGCTTAATCCTTCCAAAAGCGGAATGAAGGAGAGGCCGCAGATTAGACCGAAAAAAACGGTTGCTCGTATGGGTCGCAAGATCGTTTTCATTGTTAATTTTCCCCCTTGTTGTCCACCATTGCTTCTTTACGTTGGATAAGCTCAAATTCTATTTCTTCATCGCTCAGCTCCTGAGAAATCATCCCCGGTGTGACGGCTGTCAAGGTTTCTTCCCATGTTTTTCGATCTGCCTGATGGAAATATTCCGTCGCCCTTTGTTTAAGCTGCTGATACTGCATACGTTGCTGGTCGAAACCGTTGCTGAATTGAACCATCTGCTGATCGAGAGCGTTCATGTGGCGTTCGATATCATCTCGAAGCCGGATAAGCGGTTTTATTTTTTTTATCAACAATCGCGCAATATTGTCCTTATCTCTTTTTATTGCCGCTTCAAGGTCTTGCTCTAATTTTTCAATGTCTTTATTATAGTTGTCACGTTTTAGGCGTGTTTGGCTTTGAGATACATCCAGTTTTTTTAACCTGACTTCTTTATGGGTTAGAGCTTCTTCCATATCTCTAAGATACTGTTTGAGTAAAAGTCCCCTGTCTTCTAATTGATCCATTACGCCGTGAATGTCGGCTTTAAATATCCTCAACACCCTTGTTGCGATTCCCATTGTTACCTCCTAATCGAATTCCGACCCGCTCGCCATGCCTGGCAACTGCGGGCGGGAATTCGTGTTTTGGATGTTATATATCAGGTGAGTTGTCTATCAATGCTTCGAAATCAAAAACTGGATTTTGATCCCTTTTTTACTTTTGTCGTCTGCCGCTATAGCTCTCGTATTGAAGAGATTTCGAATTTAGTTTTTGTTTGCGCGACACAGCCGCGGGAGCTCCCTGAAAGGAGTCTTCAACGACATTTCGTAATTCCTCGAGGTCTTTATTTAGGTTTTCGGTTACTTTTGCCGACCCCACGGTGTCATTCAGAGATTTTTGCTCCTCGTAATAGTTGTTGATGCGTTTCAAGGCACTTCTTTTTTTCCCGGTTTTGATATCCCCGGCTATTTCCTGCTTAAGCCGGTTGTAATCCTCCTGAAGTACCTTTTCTGTCCAGGTCGCTTTATCGATTGAGAGGTGGGCCTCTTTTCGATTTTTCACACAGGCAATCTTAAACGCCTGTGTAAGCGGTGTCTCGAACAATTGGCCGCTATGGAAATAACTCACTTTGATGTTGTCAATTTCGAATTTCTGTTCTGCATGGGAGGGCACCCGCAGCGTTAGAAACAGTTTTCGGGCTTGCCCGGATCGTAAATCCCCCGGATAAAAAATTGCATGGCGATTTTGAATTTGAATCGGGTACCCGGCTGCATTTATCAGAGATATGGCATTGTCGACAGGAATATGAACGGCAACACCGGTGGCGATGGTTGCTTTTGCGTGGTAAAACTCTTTCTCAAATACTTCTGCAAATGCACTGGGGTTTTCCAAATAGTAGTAGTTACCGGTTCCCCTGTCTGCGATCGCCGTCATTAGAAACTCGTTAAATGCTGACCCGACACCGACGGTGCTTACAGAAAACTCGTTTTCGATGGCGGCACTGGCCATGGTTCCCAGATCCTGCGAATTGGTGATACCTCTATTTGCAAGTCCGTCTGATATGAGAATAACTTTGCCGGTGTTACCATTACGAATTCTTGACAACAGCGTGTTGATACCTTCCTGCAGCCCAGCCCCAAGGTTGGTCGCACCACCCGCCTGAATACCGCTGATAATAGATTTTAAACGATGTCGATTGGTTTTTGACACATTAAGGAGACCGGAGTAATTTTGAACCGAATCCGAATAAGCGATAATGGCAATACGGTCGGTTTCTGTCAGTCTATCCAGGAGATCTGAAATGGCTCGTCGGGCATCTTCGATTTTTTTACCCCTCATCGACCCGCTTCGATCCAGGACGATTACCATATCCACATGGTGCTCATCTGTGTTCTCAGATTTTTGAATATCAAGGGCATTGAGGGTCAGCGACAGATTGACGATTCCGTCTGATCCCTGCAGAATCTTGTTTTGTACCAGGTTTCCGGAAATTTTTACGATTTCTTGTTGTGAAGCTTCAGGCCTACGCGTCTCGGAAAGCGAGTTCGAAAACGCCGATTTCCCCTTTGCCGATGAATAAGCAAGGGTTGCTCCGGTTACTGCGATTAGTAGAAGGATCAAGATAAATGATTGAAAGCGATTTTTTTCCATGGTTTTCCCCTTTCTGTTGGTTGGTTATGGATTATACTGTTTTGGTGTTGTGTCTTAATTTTATATCAAGTCTGACGAAAGGCAATTCAAAGAAGTGTAAAAAAAACAAGGGGTTTTTTTACATAACTTTTACTTTGAAATTTTGAAGAAGTGGTATAATTTATTGGAGACCTCAAAATTTATTAACTCTGATAACGGGAGACGGAGCCGATGAATCAGCGCAAGGCGCGTATTTTGGTGGTTGAGGATGATGCTGCCCTGCTACAAGGGCTTCAGGATGTGCTTGTTTTTAACGGTTATGACGTCGAGGGTGCCGAAGATGGTGGGCAGGGACTCAAAACGGGTCTGCAAAACCCATATGACTTGATTCTGCTGGATGTGATGCTGCCAAGCATAAATGGATTTGCGATTTGCAAGGAAATCCGCAAGAAAAAACCCAATCAAGGTATTATCATGATTACGGCCAAAGGCTCAGAGGATGATATTGTGACCGGTTTTAAGGCCGGGGCTGATGACTACATTCCCAAACCCTTTTCGCTGAGAGAAGTTATGGTTCGGGTGGAAGCAGTTTTGCGGCGAACAGGAAAAAATTTAGGGGATCAAGAAGTCCGATTTAGAGGCGTCTTCTTCGATGGTAAAAATCTGAGAGCGGAATATGACGATCGCGTCGTGGAGCTCAGTCGCAGAGAAATGGATATTATTATGTACCTTTATCGTCACCAGGTGAGGATTGTTTCCAAAAAGGAACTTCTCACAGAGGTTTGGCATTACGCTGATGCAGATATCGAAACACGCACCGTTGATATCCACATGCTCAAACTCCGAAAAAAAATTGCCACACTGATCAAAAATACCCCTTTTATCTTGACCATCAGAGGTGAGGGGTATCGGCTGGAACCGGGAAAGTGATATAAAATTGAAACGACTGAAGCTACTTATCGTTTTTTTTTCGATTGCCCTGTCCGTGCCGCTGGTTTTTTTTGTCGTACAGACCTATCGGGGGTTGCAACAGGAAGAAGCCGCCACTTTGCGCTATTTTGCAGAGACGATACTTGAGGAGATGGAACAGGCCCTTACGATCCTTGTGCAGCGAGAGGAAGGACGGGCGATAGACGAATACAATTACTATATTTCATCAACCGGCCGTTCTCAAGGTTTGGGCGAAGAGGTTCGGTCGTCGCTATCAAATTTTCCGCAAGACAACTTTATACTCGGCTACTTTCAGAATAATCCGGACGGTTCTTTTCAATCACCGTTGTGGGAGAGCGGTGAACAACCGTCGGCAGGGCGGATGGTACTGGTGGAGCAACTAAAAGATGCCAATATTATATTTAACCGCAAACGCGTTGCGGCAACAGACAAAATATCGCCATCACCACTAAAAGAATCGGCCGTGGAGGAAAAGAAACGAGCCAGCGAATTTGCGGGTAAATACCTGGATGTATCGCGTTCGCAAAAACCCAAAGCCTATCTCGGACAAAAGGAAAAACGATATGAAAAAATTACCGTCGGCCAAGCATTAAACATTGCCAAACAAGAAATGGCAGAGCCCCAAAAAACCCCACAGTCAACCGCAGAAAATAGAGATCGGGCAAGCAGCTTAATTGAGACCAAGGATCGAATAGCCCCTGCACCATCTGCTGCTGCAAAGGCCAAACCGGCTCGAAAAAATTTTAGGGCCAAAACGGAGGATTTTATTCAACCGCCTTCCGCCACCGAGGTTGACGCTGCCGATAGCTTCCAGGTGGAGGTGGCGCCATTGCAATCGGTTTTTATCAATGACGATCAAATTTTTGTATTCCGCCGGATCATGATTAACAGCCAGATTTATCGTCAAGGATTTATTCTCAAGACAAAAGCGTTTCTTGATCATCTTACTGGGACCTATTTCGTATCACAACCCATGGCCCGCTATACGAATTTGCGATTGCGTGTAGTGGATCAGCGGCGTGAAATCGGCAGCGTTGAAGCCGGTGTTTCTGCAAATGGACAGAAGTTCGTGCTCAACCGAACATTCCCTTCGCCGTTTTCTTTTTTATATGCGACGCTAACCTGTGATCAGATTCCGCGATCTGCAGGGCGACGGACGTTAAACCTAATGATAATTGTTCTGGCGGTCATTATTTTGTTGGGGCTTTTCGCGATTTATCAGAGCGCCAGAACCATTGTGGATCTCTCCGAGAGACGCTCTCAATTTGTTTCATCGGTTACCCATGAATTGAAAACACCGTTGACCAATATTCGAATGTATATTGAAATGCTGGAGCAGGGAATCGCCCGAGATAAAGAGCGAGAACAGGAATATTTTCGAATTTTAGATTCGGAAGGTGCCCGGCTTTCCCGCTTAATCAATAATGTTCTGGAGCTTTCAAAACTAGAGAAAAAGCAACGCCAACTTGACATGCAAACCGGTACATTTGACGAGGTGATCCGGGAAGTTCAGGCGGTCATGCAGGAAAAACTGAAACAAGAGGGATTTGTGCTGAATGTTGACATAGATAAAATTCAACCGTTCAAATATGATCGGGAAGTGATGATCCAGGTTCTGATCAATCTGATTGAAAACAGCATGAAATTCAGTAAAACCGCAAAACAACATGAGATAACCATCCGAATTGATCAAAATCAGAAGCAGGTAAACATTATGGTTTGCGACACCGGTCCCGGAATCCCTCCTCAGGCGTTAAAAAAAGTTTTTGATGATTTTTACCGGGTGGACAATTCTCTTACACGAAATACCGGAGGAACCGGTATCGGTCTTGCGCTCGTTAAAAAATTTATCTCTCTAATGGGTGGGACTGTGACGGCATCCAACAATGACGGACCCGGTTGTACGATTACCATTTCATTTTTTTCAGAAACGATGCGAAGAATCCATGAAACATGATTTTTCCCCGATCCTATTGACATCGATGGTATAATTTCATTTGAGATTCGTTCTTAGATTTATCGGCCTGAGGTGAAAATCTAATTCATATGAGGTTAGCAGCAAAGGAGGATGGCAATGATTGAAACCATTCAGTTTAAACTCAATGACCGCCCGGTGAGTTTGAAAACGGATAGCGAACGGACGCTTTTGTGGGTTTTGCGCACTGAATTGGGTGTAACCGGCCCTAAATATGGATGCGGGGAAGGTCTGTGTGGCGCTTGCACGGTACTTGTCAATGATGAGGCGGTGCTTTCCTGCCAAACGACTGTTAAAGCGGTCGCAGGTGCGGAAGTTGTTACCATCGAGGGTTTAGCTGCGAACGGTGTTTTGCATCCGCTTCAGGAGGCATTCATCCGGCACGATGCCCTTCAGTGCGGTTTTTGCACACCCGGGATGATACTGAAGGCATACAGTTTATTGAAAGAAAACCCGAAAATGTCCCGCGATGAAATCATTGACGGCATGGAGGACAACTTGTGCCGCTGTGGTGCGCATGTACGAATCATCCAGGCCATTGAAAGCGCCTCGAGTAAATTGAAAGGGGGATGAAGTGATGTCAGAAGACAAATATATGGAAATTGACGGGGACACAATAACCGCCACGATACCTTTGAACCGTAGACAATTTCTCAAGCGTCTGGGGATCCTGGGAGGAGGAATCATCGTATATTTCACGGTTGGAGACGACATTCTTCTGGCTCGGATGAGACGGGAAGGGTTTTTGGGAGAAAATATTCCCGCCGATTACAATGCTTTTTTACGAATAGGGACCGATGAACGCGTCACTTGCCTAACGGGGAAAATCGAGATGGGCCAGGGACCCATCACTTCGTTGCCACAGATGTTGGCAGACGAACTCGATGTCTCTTATGATTCTGTGGATATCGTGATGGGGGACACGGACCTTTGTCCTTGGGACGCGGGGACATTCGGTTCCCTTTCGACACGTTATTTCGGTGTGTTTCTTCGCGAGGCGGCATGCGAGGCGAAAGGCGTCCTAAAAGGATTGGCAGCCGACTACCTAAAATGTTCGATAGAACGCCTGCAAACGAAGAACGGGACGGTATTCGACAACACCAAACCCTCTAGTCGAGTTACTTACGGCCAGCTCACCAAAGGAAAGATCATCGAGAAACATTTGAAAGAATTGCCTCCCTTAAAGCCTGTCTCAGAGTTTACAATCATGGGCAATTCCTATTTGCGGCGGGATGCACACGAAAAGGTCACCGGCCAGGCCCAATATGCCGGCGACATTCGTCTGCCTGGAATGTTTTATGCTAAAATTTTGAGACCCCCTGCCCACGGAGCCGGGTTGCAAAACATCGACATCTCTGATGCTCAGAGGATTAAAGGCGCACATGTCATCCGTGATGGTGATTTAGTCGCTGTTTTGCATGAATACCCGGATGAAGCGGAAGCGGCCCTTGCCCGGATAAAGGCTCAATTTGATGAGTCTCAGACCGGCATTGACGATATGAATATTTTTGATCATCTCTTAAAAAAAGCCCCGGCACCGGATATCGCTTCTGAAGAGGGCCGTCTGAAAATAGGCAAGGAAAAAGCCACTGTCACTTTCTCTGAAACGTATTTGAACAGTTATGTCGCCCATGCCCCCCTTGAACCCCACACAGCGGTCGCCCAATTCAAGGGCAACCGGATAACCATATGGGCCTCCACGCAGTCACCCTTTAGGGTTCAGCAAGTGGTCGCCGATGCATTGAACGTATCTCCGAAACAGGTTCGCATTATCACACCCTTTGTGGGAGGTGGTTTTGGCGGTAAAACCGCTTCTCAGCAAGCGGTGGAAGCGGCACGTTTGGCCAAAATTGCCGGTCGACCGGTTCAGGTCGCCTGGAGCCGCGATGAAGAATTTTTTTATGATACCTACCGGCCGGCTGCCATTGTCAAGATAGAATCCGGACTCGATGAAAGAAAGAACATCGCATTCTGGGACTATCATGTTTATTTCGCCGGTCGACGGGGATGTGAGCTGTTTTATGAAATACCGCATCACCGTATCGCGTGTTATGGAAGCTGGCGCGGGATGAACCAAGGTGCTCACCCTTTTGCTGTCGGTGCGTGGAGAGCACCGGCCAACAATACCAACACCTACGCACGGGAACTGCATTTTAATCTGATGGCCTCAAAGGCAAAGGTGGATCCTCTGGAACTTCGTTTAAAACAGCTGAAAGACAAAAGAATGATCGGTGTATTAAAAACAGCCGCAAAAAAATTCGGCTGGATGCCCTCCAAAACCCCCAGTGGTCGCGGTTATGGCATTGCATGCAGCATTGATGCAGGTGCCTATGTGGCTACGATGGCAGAGGTTGCTGTCGACAGCCGTAACGGTACAGTTGATGTAAAGCGGATTGTTTGTGCACAGGATATGGGGTTTGTTGTGAATCCGGAAGGCGCGCGTATCCAAATGGAGGGTTGCGTCACGATGGGATTGGGGTATGCACTGAGTGAGGAGATCCACTTTCGAAACGGTAAAATCCTTGATGTCAACTTCGACACTTATTCCATTCCAAGATTTTCGTGGCTGCCAAAGATCGAAACGGTTTTAGTCGAAAACAACAGTTTACCGCCCCAGGGCGGTGGGGAACCGGCCATCGTTAACATGGGAGGTGTTATTGCCACAGCGATTCACGACGCCACAGGAGCCAAGCTTTTACAGCTTCCTATGACGCCTGCACGCGTCAAAGAGGCGCTTGGAAGCGTTTAGAAACCCGTTAGTTATTCTTGTTGAAAATGTTGCTTTTCATACGTGATTTCATCTTGCTGTTTTTTGGCAAATTCGATTCGCTTTTCACATCCGTTCGGAGTGCGAGATCTTGAAAAGGGAAGCCCCAGCGGTTTATATTAAACGCTTGTAAGGTTATCCTTGCAGTATTTAATACCGTTTGATCTATATCTATGGCAACTTTCATATCTATGGAGATATGAAAAGGTTTTGCCTGGATCCCGCCTTTGTTATTTGCTGGTGTCGTATCTTTCTCTTGGGTATTCTCATCTCTTTTCGGCAGTGGAGACTGAGCGCTATTAAATTCATTTTTTCCTTTAGTTATCTTCTGTTTTTCTATTTCAAGCCCGCCTTCGTCTGTTTCGTTTCCCAGAAGATCTTTCAATAAATCAGGTTCTTTTATTGTGGCCAAATATACTTTCTTAAAGTTATTTGCCTCGTTGATTGCCCGCTCAATTTCGTTTTTTTCCGGTTCTAAGACCAGTGAATGCAACTCCCAAAGGAGCGCTCTTAACGTTCTGTTTGCAAACTCGGGAAAAACGCCGGGTGGGAAATCAGATTTGGCTGGTCTTTCTAAGATAAGCAATGCTTCTTCCTGGGAGACCTTAGCGATGGTCTGCTGACAAAAAAAAGACAACCTGTTTGAAATCTCCAGATCCAACTTCCTTACAATTTCTTGGTTGGATAGACATATTTTCCGCTGCTCCTGCCACTTTCCAAAAATGAACGTACCCGTCCCAATTACAATGGTAGATAAAAACCAGAGAAAGAAAGGACTATTTATCACCTTCCATACACTAAGCTTTTCTTCGTTTTCAGCCTGTCGGCTTGATTTTTTGTTTTCTTTCATGGGCATGATCAAACATTCCTGAATTTGGCCCAGAATTTGACGATTGATGGCGGATTTTCAGGTGTTGGAGTTAGCTTTCTCGCCTGGTTTCGTTTGGTTCCATTCGGGTTGCACCAGCAACTTAAGTCCGACAATTCCTTGAACCAAAACCCTTTCTCCGATTTTTAATGTTGTGTGATTTCCCATCGCTTCAGCCTGCCATAGTTCTCCATTTACGAGTATCTTTCCCTTTGGTGCCAGCGGTTCTTTTACGATTCCTATCTTCCCGATCATGGTAAACTTATACGTCTGCAGACTTGGATCATAGAAGCGACCCACGAAAGGATATAAAGCAGCATCCTTTACTACCCAAAGGACAACGGCGGCCGCTACAGCATATCCTGGAATTTGAAGTATCTCCTTGAGAACGATCAAAATTAGAAGTAGCATGATTAGACCCGGAATCTGGAGTAAGGCGTATCTGATTAACACGCGATGCCTCAGTCTCCCGATTTTATTACTGGATTTCTCTGTAACAGGATGCTGGTTCAAAGTGTCACCGAAGGGACCATCATTCCCCGATATTTTTCCGGTTTTACATCCGCTTTTTAACTAAATAAATCCTGCAGTGCAGCTGAATCGTTATGCCGAGATGAAAGATTTTCATTAATATAGCCGCATTCGGACAAATAATAATGGATTCTCTTGTTAACGATTCTGTCAATGGTAAAAGACCTTTTTTTCAACCAGCCATACCATCTGGATTTCTTTCTATCTCGCCCGCGCTTCCTTTCGTCTTTGCTTCTAACCGCTCGAGTGCCCAAAGGCTTAGAGAGTTGCCGAGGTAACAGCATGTATGATCGCACCGGCTGTTGGGGGGCATTGGTCGATGGTGATATCTGCAGACTTTTGTATTGCAGCACATTGCCCGACCGCAACGGTTGTTTCGGTTTCTTCGGCGGAGATTTTTGCTTTTTGGCCGATGTGAAAACGGAGCTGTTTCGATACCAGACCTTTTTCATGCAGCCGCTCTAAAGCAAATATCAAATTTCCCATGCACGTACAGCAGGCGCCGTTTGCGTCGATTCGGCAGGGAAATCTCTTTGAAAAATGAGGCGGTGGCGTGAAGCGCACTGTCTTCGCAGGACGATTCAATGCCTGGAACTGGATTTTTTTAAGATCACTGATGCCCAGACCCGCATTTTCGCTATGTGAGATATGGCGGATATCTCCCGGAGCGTAGCCGAGCATATCTGCTACGACACTATCGACTGCCACCGGGTTATTTCCCAGCATTATTCTTTCCATTTGAACAGGGGTGTGTCCCGTTTCTGACATCAGATCACCTTGAAGGCCATCGACGATTATCAAATCCGGCAACACGACAGTTGCCAGTTGAGCGATGGCCCGATGTAAATCAACCCCGTGGAATTTTGTTTTCATCGCTCTTGGCATGACCCCTTTAAGATTTTTCAAGCTGCAGGTGATTCGCGTCTGCCCATGGGCCTTCATTAAGGGTACGTTGATGAGAAATTTGCATTCCGCAACGGTTCGAGCGATTTCAAGAGTTTTGAAAGGACCATCGATTGGAACTCGTTTTTTTATGAACTGATCCTGTTCGAGATCGATTAAATGCACTCCATAGTGTTTTGCAAGTTCGGTATAACCACAAATTTTAAACCCTTTTGTGGCAGTATATCCCATACCAGCCCCATCTCCGATGGTGATTTGATGTACGCCTTTGTCTTTTAGCGCAACAACGATCGCTTCAACAACTTTCGGATCCGTATTGACTCCAATCCAGTCCCGGCGCGAGACAACGATGTTCGGTTTAATTAATACGGTGTCATCGGGTCGGATTTGATTGAGAGAGCCGGTATGATCAAGGAGCTTTTGGACCATTTTCTTTGGACTGTTGCCATAAATGACGGTGACTGTATTCATTTTTAACCTGTATTTAGAAGCGTTTGATAATTTACAAGCGATTTAGTGCAATACGGATTTATATCAGATTTCGGATCAAAAGGAAAATATAGTAGCGCCTTCAACTTAAACGTCTATGTCATTGAAAAATCTGTATGAAAATTCAATTTCCTATGTTAAGTACACTATAAAAGTCGTATCAATTGCTTGTAGAATTTCCGAGACATTTAACGATGAAACAACTAAACTTTGGTTTAGTGGCGTGTGTAATGGTTCTTTTGGGATTAATTCCCAGCGAGGCTGTGTGTGCTGAGGATTGGTTTGAAAAAGGGAATATCAATTTTGAAGCAAAACGATATCAGGAGGCGATTGATGCCTATACGAAAGCGATAGAAGAAACACCTAAACTTGCAGAAGGCTATGTAAACCGTGGCCTTGCGTGGACGAATCTAAACGATTTCGATAAGGCTATTCACGATTTTACCAAAGCGATAAAGCTTAAGCCAAAATTTGCCGAAGCCTACAATTACCGCGGACAAGCCTGGTATAATAAGGACGATCCTGATAAAGCCATTAAAGATTTTAACAAAGTCATTCAATTGAAACCACGCTTTGCCGAGGTCTACTTAAATCGTGGAGATGCTTGGGAATCAAAGGGAGATTTGGACAAGGCTGCTTCTGATTATACAAAGGCTTTAAAAGTAGACCCAACGCTGGCGGATGCGTACTACCTCAGGGGGCTCATTCGATACAAAAGAAATGAACTGGAACGTGCCATTTCGGATTTTACCAAAGCTCTTGAAATAAATCCACAACGTGCAGAAATTTATGTAATCCGAGGAGATGTCTGGAAAGAACTTAACCGCTATGTCCCGGCCATTGCAGATTATACTCAGGCGATTCAACTGGAACCAGGCCTGGCCGAAGCTTATTTGAATCGAGGAGATGTATGGGACGAGAAACGAAATTTTGAGAGAGCCATTGCG
Organism: Deltaproteobacteria bacterium; assembly: GCA_024644775.1. The sequence goes on along the minus strand of JAHEHB010000009.1, from coordinate 14,556 downwards.
GACTATACAAAAGCCATCGAAAAAAAACCGAATTTTCCCGAAGCGTTCAACAATCGGGGACTCGCTTGGCAGAAAAAGGGAGATCCTACACGCGCGATTGAGGACTATACAAAAGCCGTTGAATTGAATCCCGGATTTTCTGAAGCCTACTTTAACAGAGGAAATGCCTGGGACGAAAAAGAAGACATGGAACGGGCTATCGAAGATTTTACCAAGGCAGCAGAGCTCGATCCGCAATTTTCCGAGGCTTATTTGAATCGGGGCAATGCATGGAACCAAAAAGGCGACTACGACCTTGCGATTGCAGACTATGCAAAGGCTTTAGAATTGGCACCCGACTTCATCGAAGCGTATTTCAATCGTGGACTGGCTTGGTACACAAAAGGTCAACTTGACCAGGCCATCGGTGATTTTACGAAAGTTATCGCAAAAAAAAACGACTTTGCAGAGGCTTACTACTATCGGGCGCTGTGTTGGGGAAAAAAGTGGGAGCTTACCGGTGGCAGCCCCAGCTATGTGATGAAAGCAGTGTCGGATGCAAAGAAAGCGCTTGAACTCAAGCCGGATAGGGGAGAATATCAAAACTTGGTTCGTCAATTAGAAGCCGAAATCAGGTAACGCAACGCATATTTCCATTCAGATAGAAGTTTCTCCCGATTTTGGCGAATCCAATCCTCGCCATTCAGTTCCAGCAACTCATCGATTCGGGTACAAAGGATTTTCAGATTTTCAGGGGTCCCGGGAACATTGCGGGTTCCTAAGAGATCGTATAGTTCCTCTATGGACATTTCGACCTTTTTTAAAATTCCGAGACATTTACTTAGTTTGCGATAAACGTTTTCTCAGCTCTCAATTCGAAAAAATGATTCGTCAAATTCCGGTCGGTCTTTGTATCGCTTCAAAAAAGAATTTGGATACATATCGAGGTTTTCTAAAATTTTCGGATCGATGTCGATTCCGGCCTGGTGGAAGGCACGGATAATGGTTTTTGGCTGGGGCGGACATCCCTTGACGGCAATCATTTTGCCGATATTCGGATTGTCCCTGTTTTTTCGGTAAATACAACGACCAATCAGAATGGTTTTTTTCTTACCCGGTGTCGGCTCCATTGTTTTGCCCGTAAGTACCTCCACATCGTTCCAAGGGGTCCCCTTCCAAGCTTTGGCAATTGCCGAGAGCAAAGCGCCATTGATAAACGAGCAATAGGTACAAAGCGTGAGATCGTACTTTCGGTAGGAAAGTCCTTGAATTCCCATTTTTTCCATGGGAGCCGGCAACGAGCCTGTCTCATTATACGGAAAACGGTGTTCGTGGTAATCCGTCACTGTCTCTATCGGTTCGCCGACCACTTGAACATCGGATAGATCTGACGGTCGTTTTCGATTACGCGCAGCATGATTTAAATGCGGAATTTCCGCCGGGTCATAGCCCAACACACGGGCACCCACCATATCCGCTGAAAGAATATCGGGTGAAGCGATCAGTAGGTTGTTTCTCCGGATCCTGCCGTCAAAGCTGGGTCCCCGCTCGCTTGTGAATATGCCGTCTATAAGCGTAAAAATCGGCGGCATTTTGTCTGCGAGTTTTGCGATTCTAAAATTTAGGTCCTTACCCGGCGTTTCGGAATGACACTGTTTCCGGGATGAGAGATCGATTGTGCCTTTCAAATTCTTGATACCGAGGCTTACAATCGTTTGTGCATGGGTTTTTAATACCGGGAGATTTACGATATAATCGCTATCCAAAATGTCCGCATTGAAAGCAAGCGTTGTGTTGTCTCCGAGATCTACTTTCCGAAAAGGTCGGTCGAAGATATTTATAAGATGTACACCATACCGTTTTTTTAACATGCCGAAACCCAATGCCTCGAATGCATGAGGAATCGTTTGCCGATCCCTTGGGTCCATCAGCACGGTTCCCTCACCAATGGTGATGTCATCTGCGCCAACATCTTTTAAAAGGGCAACCATATTTTCCACGACCCTTGAGGTCGTAATGACGCCCCATTTGGGAAAATTCGTGGAGCGGGTCCAAAATACGATATTGGGCTTGATAAATATTTTTGCTCCGGGGGGTATGGCGTCCAGTCCATTGCAGAGAGAAACCGCCTTTTGAACCGATTCAAACGGTTTTTCGTATCGTACAATCGATATGATGTGTTTCATTTTGTTAAATTCAGTTCTGATATCCGATTTTACTCTGTTCCGATAAAAAGAGGCCTAAAGTCTGATTCATCTCGTTTCCGAGCGTCTTTGATCAATTCGAGCAACCTCGGTTTTTCATCCGGAAGCCTTCCTTTCAAGTTAAGGTAATTCGAATAATGATCACTGGCTAGATAAGCGGATATTCTGATATTCCGGATGAGGATTGCTGCTTCGTCGAGAATCTCGTGAGGCCCAAGCACCTTAAATGTGCCGTTTTCGATGTCCTCTAAAAGCGGGGTATCGATTTTGGGAACAAGGGTCCGAAGCCTAATGAAATCAGGAGCAATTTCGTTAAGCGCTCTGGCAGTTTCCTGGGCATGTTCGACGGTTCGGTCTTTTCCGCCAATCCCCAAAATTACATACTGACTCAGTTCTAAACCCGCTGCCATCACCCATTGCCCGGCTTCTATTTGTTGATGAGAATCGGTTCCTTTTTTGATGCGTGTAAGGATACCATCATCTCCGGATTCCAATCCCACATGAATTCTTGAAAGTCCCGCCTCAGCCAGGCGTTGAAGCCCTTCAAGCCCCTTCTTATGGATGTATTGTGATGATCCATAAACCGTAATGCGTTTTAACGATGGAAATATTTCACGTGAAAATCGACACAACTCACAAAGATCATCGGTTTTCATGGCAATGGTGTTTCCATCCGGAAAAAATAGTGTTCTTACATCCGGTCCGTAGACTTCACGCGCTTTTAAAATATCTTCTTTTATGTCGGATATCTTCCGGACCTTAAAGCCGGGTCTTTTTTTATAAATCATACAAAATGTGCACCGGTTATGAGGACACCCGATGGTAGATTGTATCAGAAGAGAGTTCGCTTCGCTGGGTGGGCGGTATATTCGGCCTTCGTATCGCATAATTTTGGGTTGTTATTTTATGATATTTTTCTATACTTTAACCCTTATTGCATATCACAAGATAAAAATAATAACAGGGATTATTTTTATGATCCATATCTCCAAAGACGTTGCCTTGGATGAAAATGAAATTCATCAGACGTTCGTACGTTCGTCCGGACCCGGCGGCCAGAATGTCAACAAAGTTTCCAGCGCCGTGCAGCTTCGCTTTGATGTACGAAATTCTCCTTCGCTACCTGAAGATGTCCGCAAGCGCCTCATGGTTATATCGGGAAACCGCATTACAGAAGAGGGCGTCCTTATTATTGATGCACGGCGGTATCGTTCCCAGGAGCAAAATCGAAAAGATGGTATGAATCGGCTCATTCAACTGGTTCGTCAAGCATCGGTAACACCAAAATTAAGGCGACGCACCCGCCCCAGTTTCGCGTCTAAAAGTCGCCGGCTCGCGGCCAAACATCACCGAAGCAAAACAAAACAAACGCGGCGGTCTATTCGTAGCGATGATGAGCCGTAATATTATAGTCTATTAATATAGAAAACGGAAATGGTAAAAAGAAAGAATGGTATAACTTTAGTCGTCATCTTGGTGATTACAAGCGTGCTCATATGGTGTCGGCTCACCAATTATCATAACTGGGGAGGCGACTTCGCTGCTTACATTATGCAAGCACAAAGTATTGTGCGCGGTACACCAACGGAGTTTGTAACAGCCAATCGTTTCACTATGGAGGAATCGACGCGCCGGATCGGACCGGTTGCCTATCCATGGGGATTTCCGGTGCTTTTGGCTCCATTTTACGCGGTGTTTGAGCTCAATATGGTGGGTCTGAAAAGCATCAACATCATTTGCTACCTCTTGTTTCTTGTCACACTTTGGTTTGGATTTCGGCGATTCCAATCTGCCCTGTGGAAAACAGCGTTTGTCTGTCTTTTCGCACTTAATCCGTACTTACTCTTATTTATGGACAACGTCCTTTCGGATATACCATATCTTTTTCTGTCAACGCTCTCAGTAATCCTAATAGGTAACGTGGTAGTTGAAAGGCGGCAGGTGATTTCAAAAATCGGTGACCCATTGTTGCTTGGAACGCTTATCGCGTTATCATTTTTTGTCCGTACAAATGGCATTCTACTTCTTGTAAGTTTAGGCGTCACACAATTTATTGCAGTAATGCAAGACGCTACCTCTCAACCAAGGGAAAACACAGAGAGCCGGCTACCGCCCCCGAGCAGTATTTTATCTCGAATATACCGTACTGTGTATACAGATTTCCGAACACTTTTTTTGCCATATATTTGTTTTGGGGGGTGTGTGCTGGTGTGGCAATCCGTTTTCCCCGGGGGAGACTCATTTTATGCCTCTAAATTCAGTGGTATGACGCTCGATCTCATACAGCGCAATATCCATTATCATATTGAGTTACCTGTCAAATTCCTCCTCGGTGTGCCCCATGCCGAATTGGTGTTCGGGGTGAGCATTCCACTGGTTGTCGCCGGTGTTCGTCGGCGGTTCGGTACAGACTACCACATAGTCGTGTTCGGCGTTCTAAACTGTCTGCTTTTTGTTTTCTGGCAGGAGGGACAAGGGTTAAGGTACTTGTTTCCACTACTTCCTTTTTATATGTCTTTCATGCTGGCAGGTATCGAAGGTGATACAGCCGCTGACAAAGAGCCCAGGAGGTGGTGGTCAACGATAATACGTATCATGCCAGTTGTGGTTCTAATTTTTTTATTCGGAAAATTTTCAGCCGGAATCACATTGGGAAACCTGATGCGGGAACCGATGGTTCCTATCGGTCCGTATGCCTCAACGTCTAAGGAAGTTTTCTCATTCATCTCTAAGAATACAGACCCCCATAGCATCATCGTGTTCTTCAAACCCCGTGTGATGCGACTTTTTACTAATCGACAGTCGTTAATTATTGACAGACCGTCCGAACTTAAACGGGGTGACTATCTTTGCCTCTATCTCCGAAGTGACGCTTACCACCAAATAAAAATTGATGATATAGGAAGACTTCTCGAAAATAACCAGATGCGTCTCGTGTATCGTAATGTGGACTTTAATGTATATCGCATTGTAAAGACGGAATGATTGATGATAAAAAAACCTACGGGGATATCCCTTATTTGTTTAATTTTACCCATTTATATGCAATAAAAGTGTTCATTGGTATCTGGACCGGAGAACTATTATGCCGACGAATGTAAAATCAGATACACGAAACGTCGCCTATGCAGTGGTATTGGTTGCCATTGGGATTGCGTTGGCGCCCTATACCTCATTTCCGATTGGAATTGCCAAGGTGAATCCCACTCAACATTTTGTCAATGTTATCGGTGCGGTATTACTGGGCCCCTGGTGGGCAACCATCATTGCTGCCATCATCGGGGTTATTCGCAATGTTATGGGGGTAGGAACCCTGTTGGCGTTTCCCGGCGGTATGATCGGCGCATTTCTGGCAGGTTTTTTTTACCGGAGATCCCTTAACCTGTATGTTGGTGCGGTTGGCGAAGTAGCAGGCACTGGTTTTATTGCACCTGTGGTAAGTGCGATTTTTGTAGCTCCGGTATTGATGGGGAAAGCAATGCCATTTCTCGCTTTGATTCCCTCCTTTTTAGCGAGTAGCCTTGTCGGCGCTCTTTTAGGTGTGCTCGCCTTGAAATTGTTAAAACGCGCTGATATCGTCCAGTTAGAAGCATAGCGGTCTGTGGAATCAAAATTTTTTCTTGAAATCGAACAACTTCAGTATGCGTATCGCAAGCAGGATACGCTGTGGGTGCTGGACAAGGTCGATCTTCAGATAAAGCCGGATGAATTTTTGCTGGTTTGCGGAGCCAGCGGCTCCGGTAAGTCCACTCTTTGTCGAACCTTTAACGGACTGATCCCGCACTTTTACGATGGTAAACTCCAGGGGGAGGTTCGCGTTTCCGGCAAAACGACACTGAATCAGTCTATAGGAGATCTTTTTCATCAAATCGGAATGGTTTTTCAGAATCCCGAGGCCCAGCTATTTAATCGTACCGTACACAATGAGATTGCTTTTGGTCTGGAGAGCCTCGGGTTTCCCAAAGAGAAAATTCAGGAGCGAATTTACGAAACTGCAGAGCTGGTTAACCTTACAAATCTTCTTCCGAGAAATCCACAAGAATTGTCCGGTGGAGAGCAGCAACTCGTTTCTATTGCAGCCATATTAGCGTTGGATCCGCAGCTACTTGTTTTAGATGAGCCTTACGCCAATTTAGATCCGCTTAATGTTCATCGTGTTCGTAAAACACTCCGGTCGATTCACCGTAACCGCAAAGGCGTTGTTATTTGTGAACACCGCTTACCCCATACGGTACCCGATATTCAGCGGATGGTTGTACTCCACCAGGGACGAATTGCTATGGATGGTCAGCCCGATGAGTTGTTGAACCATGATTTGGAACCTTACGGATTGGAATTGCCGTTATCAACACGTGTGGGGCAGAGACTCGGGGTTCAGCAACCCCTTTTAAACGTTGCCTCTGCAATATCTTCTATTTCCAAATCACATCTGCCCGTTGAATTAGAACCTCATATTCCGAAACCGATCTCAAAAAACGCCCAGCCGGTATTGGAAGTGGTGCAGTTATCTTTTGTCTTAAATAGACAACAGATATTGCGAGATATCAGTTTTACCTTGTTTGAAGGTGAATGTCTTGCCATCGTTGGAGCAAACGGTGCCGGAAAGACAATGTTACTTAAGCATTTGAACGGATTGTATCGCCCCTCTAGAGGGCGAGTTTTTGTTAAGGGTCAAGACAGCCGGCAAATCAAGGTTTCCCGATTGGCAAAGTTTGTGGGGATTGCCTTTCAAAACCCGAATAACCAGTTTTTTAAGTTAAACGTTTGGGATGAAATCAGCGCAGGGCCGAAAGCCCTCGATTGTTACGATGAATTGTGGCTGAAGGAACTCGTTCAGCTGTTTCATCTTGAATCTTTGGTAAATCGAGCGCCGTTTCGTCTAAGTGGTGGCGAAAAAAAACGAATCGCATTTGCAGCGGCCATGGCCGCAAGACCAGCAGTTTTGGCGTTAGATGAACCGACAGCCGGCCAAGACTGGTATTTCCGTCGCGCTTTGGGCGATCTGTTGGCGAAACTGCGGGAATTTGGCCAGGCTGTGATATTGGTCACTCACGATTTGGCCTTTGCGGAACAACACGCGCACCGATGGTTGCTGCTGGCAGAAGGGCGGGTAACTGCTGGAGGAAAACCGTGGGAGGTTATGGCAAATAATGAAGCTATGAAGAGGGCCCATCTTGAACCCACGGAAGCATTTCGACTGTATCGTGCTTCACATGAAAATGATCCGGACAAAAACTGAAACAATGGAACAATTAGACCCTCGTACAAAACTTATTCTGGCCTTATTTTATGCAGCGTGTGTGGTGTCTGTGGGCCGAATTCCATGGCTTACAATCTCTTATGGATTCCTATTTCTGTTTATCATTGCCATTGGAAAAATAAGAGAATATTTGCGGTGGGCAAGATTGGTCATCCCCATGTCGTTATTTTTCGGTGCAGTGATATGGTGGTCCGTTGATTTTAGTGCCGCCGTTTTTTCAGCCGTAAAGCTGTTGGCGCTTACTTCCGTATTTTTCGCCTTTTTCAGCACAACGGCACCTGAAGATATGGCAAATTCATTGGTCAAAATCGGGCTGCCCTATACGATCGCGTTTGTGATGAGTACTTCCTTACAATTTGTCCCGATGATGGGCCGTAAAGTGAAAAATGTGTTGGATGCCCAGCGAGCGCGTGGTATCCCTCTCGAGCCTGGCTGGGTTGCGTTGCGACACTATCCGGCGTTTTTTGGTCCCACTCTGATTCAAGCTTTTCAACTGGCAGAGGAATTGGCCGAAGCGATGGAAGCACGCGGTTTCGGTCGTCCCGGGCGAACCTTCCTAAAAGAGTATGAAATGCGGGGCCGGGATTGGGTGATAATTGGAGTCGGCTTTTTGCTGGTATTGGTTTTTATAGTGATAGAGTAAACGATTGATATTGTTTCGTGTTCAATGAAGATATTTTGATGTACGATAGCAGAAGTCGTCACCCTAAACTGGAATTTTCTGGATGAATTTATCTGTTCAACACATCGTAATCTTAAACCGAATAAACTTTAAGGTATCATTATGCCCCTACCTTGCAAAATTCCAATAAATTTTATAAAAATAGAATGACTTTCTATATCAGAAAAAAGCAGGCTTTAAGTTAAATCCATCTCTTAATTCCCATCCGATACAGGTTTTAAAAAATGTCTCAAAAACCCACCTATGAAGAATTGGAACAAAGGGTAAAGGAACTTGCGGAGAGTGAGAAAAAGTATCGCCATCTATTCGAGACCGCTATGGTTGGCATATATCGGACTTGTATTGAAGACGGCAAATTCCTTGCAGCCAACCAAACGCTCGCTGAATTGATGGGTTATGATTCAGTAGACCAGCTCATTGCAGAATATGTAACTTCTGAGCACTATGTTGATTCTAAGCGACGTGAAGAGCTGCTTCGGCAAATTCAGTTGCAGGGTAGAGTGGATGGGTTCGAAATCGATATGGCACGTACTGACGGATCCGTTGTTCATATTGCGTTAAGTGCCGCTGCTTATCCTGATCGTGGGTACCTTGAAGGGGTTGTTGTCGACATCACGGACAGGAAACTGGCAGAAGAAGCGCTTCGGGAAAGTGAGGAGCGTTACCGGAGTCTGGTGGAAAATAGCTTAAGTGCGATTATCCTCTATCGGCAAGAAAAGATTCTGTTTGCCAATAAACGGTTCTTCGATATTTTCAGATACAAATCCAACGATTTGAGACACTTGTTGGTTGACGATATACTGGCGCCAGAAGTGACCGCCCAGGTGGCCGAGCTGAGGCGAAAACGTCTTGCCGGAGAAATCGAGCAAACAGCTGCCTATGAGAGTAAAGGTAAGCGGAAAGATGGTGTTATTTTCGACATGGAGATCTTTGTTTCCGTGGTATCCTGTCAAGGAGATCTTTGTTGTATGGCATTTTTGTCCGATATAAGCGACCGCAAGCAAGCCGAACAGGCGTTGAGAGAAAGCGAAGAACGTTTCCGCAATGTATACAACACCGCACCTTTGGCTTTTGTCGTTTGGGATCGGGATACTCGTGTTACTGACTGGAACAAGGAGGCTGAAGAAGTGTTTGGCTGGTCCAAAGAGGAGATCATTGGGCACAACTTTTTTGATTTTCTTATTCCTGCCAAGGATCGACCTCACGTCGAAGAGGTTGTGGACACTCTCCTTAAAGGGGAACTATCGAGTCACACCGTCAATGATAATCTTACCAAAGAAGGTCAAATAATCACCTGTGAATGGAATAATTCTCCACTTCACGACGATGATGGAAATGTTATCGGAGTGATATCTCTTGCTCTTGACATTACCGAGCGGAGGAAGGCCGAAGAAGCATTGAAAGAATCCGAAAAACGCTACAGAACAGTTTTGGAAGCAAATCCTGATCCTGTTATTGTATACGACATCGAGGGTAATGTCGTCTATTTTAATCCTGTTTTTGAACAGGTCTTCGGTTGGACCTTAGAGGAACGAATTAACAAGAAAATGGATGTTTTCGTGCCTGAGGATAACTGGCCGGAAACCGAAATGATGATTAACAAGGTGCTGGCTGGAGAACGTTTTTCCGGAATTGAAACGCGTCGATATACTAAGAATGGAAACATGATACCTGTAAGTGTTAGCGGATCTATTTATAAAGACCAGGGAGGTAAACCGTTTTATACCGTCGTCAATCTACGTGACATCAGCGAACAAAAAAAACTGGAATCCCAACTCCAACAAGCACAGAAAATGGAAGCAATTGGCACCTTGGCAGGCGGGATTGCCCATGATTTCAATAACATTCTTGGAATCATTATCGGGAACACAGAATTAGCCATTGACGATGTTCCGGAGGGGAATCCTGCCCGGTACAATTTAGAAGAGATCAAAACTGCGGGTCTTCGTGCAAAGGATGTCATTAGACAGTTGCTGAGCTTCAGTCGATATACGCAGTATGAATACAAACCTCTTAAAATTGCCCCTATTATAAAAGAGTCTTTGCGGTTCTTGCGGGCTTCAATTCCAACGACCATCGAAATACGTCAGAACATATCGGATGATTGCGATACCATTCTTGCCAATCCGACTCAAATTCATCAAGTAATGATAAACCTCGGCACAAATGCCGCACATGCCATGCAGGAGAAAGGAGGTCTGCTGGAAGTAATGATCGATAATGTTCGACTCAGTGATAGAGATATTAGCTTTGCCCCCGATCTTAGAGCCGGCAAATATGTCAAATTGAAGGTAAGCGACACCGGAAAAGGTATGGAGCCAAAAGTTCAAAATCGGATTTTTGACCCCTATTTTACGACCAAAAATGTAGGTAAAGGTACTGGAATGGGGCTTTTTGTGATTCACGGAATCGTAAAGGAATATAAGGGTGCAATAAAAGTTGAAAGTAAACCTGGAAAAGGTAGCACATTTACACTGTATTTCCCAGCAATCGAGGGAGAAACCATCCCGGAAATCAGAAAATTCGAGGAGCTTCCTACCGGAAATGAAAACATTATGTTTGTGGATGATGAAGCGTCTATAACAAAAATGTCTAAGGAGATTTTACATCGACTTGGGTATCAGGTCGAATCAAAAACAAATCCAATAGACGCATTGAAGCTGTTCCGAGCTGAACCGAGTAAGTTTGATCTTGTTATTGTAGATATGACGATGCCCCAAATGACCGGTGATGCTTTAGCAAGGGAGATTCTGACAATCCGCTACGATATACCGATTATCCTTTGTACTGGATTTAGCGAGAAGATTGATAAAAAAATGGCCAAAGAAATCGGTATCAAATCCTTTCTTACGAAACCTATTGTCAGGGGGGAAATAGCAAATGTTGTTCGACAGATTCTGGACGGAAAATAGCTTTTGGATGATCCATGTAAAATTAGGTGGCTTGCCGTTTTCTATAAAAAGATATTAGCTTTGATGCCATTGCATTAACATTACAATTTTCAATATCTGCTAACTCATTAAACTTTTTATAATTTACACTTAATATTTTTTCCCTTTATTTCTTTCTTTTGTCTTTTAAATAAATCGCCTTTGAGGGTCCATCGCCAACAGCTCTTTCTTCGATTTGGAAAAGCTTTGTTGCTGATGCAAGTTCCCCCAGCTTTTTGTAACCATAGTTTCGCGGATCAAACTCTGGTGCCTGCTTGGCAATGTTACTACCCACGGATGCAAGATGGGCCAAACCAGAATCGTCCGAAGATGCCTCAACCGCGTTTCTTAATAAATTAACGAGTTTCGTGTCTTTCTTAAGTTCGCCGGTTGTTTTTCGTCTTATTTTCTCACTATAATCATCTTTGGAGCGCAGAACTTCGGTGTAAATAAACTTGTCACACGCAGAAACGAATGCTTTAGGGGTTTTTCTCTCCCCGAATCCATGTACAAAAAGACCAGTTTCCCTTATCCTTGACGCTAACTTAGTGAAATCACTATCGCTGGATACGATGCAAAAACCGTCAAATTTGCCCGTGTAAAGTAAATCCATTGCGTCAATTATCAATGCACTGTCTGTTGCATTTTTTCCTGAAGTATACCCAAATTGCTGTATGGGCTGTATTGAATACTGTAAAAGAACTTCCTTCCACCCCTTAAGGCCTGACAGCGTCCAATCACCGTAAATTCTTTTTACATTCGCTGTCCCATACTTTGCGATTTCCGATAATAGCCCGTCAACAATTGAAGGCTGGGCGTTATCTGCATCTATTAGTACGGCCAATTTTTCAATTTTTCCATCTGACATGTTTTTCCCTTTATGATTCTAATGCACTTCACGGTATTAGCCGTCTGAGTTAAGCAACTGGTTCTGTGTCTTTATTATGTTTTCTATAAAACTCAATAAATTCAGAGGGAGAAAAAATATCTACCCCTTCCCGTTATGGCGGAGAATAATGGGTCGACCGTTACTTGTCACGATCATTTCCATTTGCCCCGCCAGTTCCTTCCAAACTTGTGATGATTTTGTTTTTAAATCTCTGATACTTACGAATTGCATAATTTTATCTACAATCGAGTCGCAATAATACACCCAATTGAAGCTCAATGCAAATTTTGATTTTATTAAAAAATGGAAAGCGGGATTAACTTTGCATCGGAAAATAATTCATAAAGAATTATTGATCCTAGGGCAAATAGAATTGCTGCCACGCTATATGTTGCAGATTTCTTATTGACTTTCATATATCTGTTACTCGAACCGATGAAGTCAGAGGCAACCAGGGCAGCCACCCAATTCGATAAGAACGATAAATTTCAATTTTACCTTAACCTATCGAAACGCCCCGGCGCTGGCTGTCAACTGAGCTGACAGGTTGGGTGATTTACTTTTCTGCTTCCTCCTTCAATTTTTCGGCCTTTTTACAGATTAGAACAGCTGCGATGGCCATGCCGGCAGTGATACTTGTGTAGAGAATCGCTCCCGAGAATAAAACCACATATCTTAAAAATGTCATTGTTGGAGAAAGTTCTTTTAGTATAGAAAATTCTTTGTCAATTATGCTATTATAATGCCAGTATACCCCGTGCCTTAAAATGATGAAAAGTACGCAGAGAGAAGTCACAATCCAGATACCTAATCTGATTTTTTTGTAATCTATTGATGCAACGAGTCGATCAACTTGCGTGATCACAAAACCGCTCATCGAACCGACAAGAGCTACTGCCCAAATTTGCTCATTGTAGGACGTTGCCATTCTTTTTTGAATTAGTTCTAAAATTCCAGGTTCCATATCTTGCATACCCTCCATTAATCCTATTCGTTCACGCCCGTTACTTTCCGCCAAACAGTCAATATATATCATACCATATTTTTTTGGTTCTATCACAACACTCGGAAATTTCGCACTCCGGTCATTTCTGAACTCAAAGGCATCGTACTCTGAATTATATTGATCAAAATAGGGAAGTAACTCAATGAAATGTTTAATTTGGATTTTATATCCGGATTATTCAGCAGTTTGGTTTTTATTCGATTCTACTCTCCCAATTTATTTTCAGATTCAACAATCGCTGTCTGCTTTTTTTGCTCAATCGGTTTTCCTGGTTCTTTGTAAATTAAATATTTTGAAAGAGGTGCGCGCGGAATTGGAGGCCTCTGTCTATCAACCTTCTTATGAATTTGTTTTGGTTTACTTTTTTTCCCTTTTACTCGTTCTTGCCAAATATCTTGAATCAAATCATGCAGACCGAGTTGAATAAACATCGAAACAAAAAAAACCGGAAGAATATGACTTAAACTGGCAGCTTTTTTGGTAAAAGGTTTTCTTTTGATTCTAAAAATGAGATTCAATGATAAAACGATAAAAGTCGTAATGACTGAGTAACCCATCAAGCCAAGCCAATATAGCTTGGTGGCATCGTATTTTCTAAAAAGCAGACCTCCTGTTTCCGGTGAAATTGTTTCCATAATAAACAGTGCAACTCCCGGAATCATGAATGCAGCAAGAATGCATAGGTGTAATGTGTACGGATGCATTATAAATAATCCAATTCTAAAAATTATTGGGGATTACGGTTTGATGTTTGGGTAAAATTGTGACGGTTTCCATGCAAAACCTTTTATCGGCCATATTGATATTATACTAAAATTTGATCAATTCGATTTTTTTCGCATGTCTGTTCAAGGAGCTCGGCATGGTGGGTCAAAATCAGCATTCGGTTTCGCATTCGAAAATAAAATGATAATACCTGAATTTTGCACGCAAATTCACTTCAGCAAAGTTCGAGATCAATTTGCCATTTCTATCAATCTATGAGTTGTTCAATTCCAATGCCCATAGCTTTCACCAATTTTGTCGAAGTGGATTTTCCTGGACTGGTGGCGCTTTTTTCCAATCTTGCCAGAGAAGACTGCTTCATTCCTGCTTTGTCAGCTAACTCTGCTTTAGTAAGCTTGCAATACTCTCGCCAAGTCTTGATAAGACGATTTCCTCTGACATTAGCCGCCAGAACCCCGTTTGGGAACCAGACGTCAGGGTCATATGATGTGACCTGTGCATAAATGAGTTTCTGGTATTCGTCCCTTTGTTCGATATTAGTCATTCCCATATTCATCAAGCTGACAGTAGAGGTAACCGGCAACCATGCTTAGCACGCCATAGCTAAAAGAGTCGTCTATCATCAAACGTGCCCAGGTTAAATACAGCGAACCTCTGTAGGGGTTTTTTTTATAATTTTTTTGCTCTTTCCTGCGGGAGTCTTCCTGGAACTTATAATCATCAAAATCGTAATCATAAAGCGTCTCGAAACTGAGCAAATTTTTGTGACTGTAGAAAACTTCATTCAAGTAAAAAAAATCTTCACCAATCCCTTTTATGGGGAGCAATGTGGCGTTAAGTTTTGAACATTGCACCTCGCTCATTACCCGCCATGCCTCCT
>JAHEHB010000167.1 GCA_024644775.1 Deltaproteobacteria bacterium | reverse complement strand
TGTTCGAGAGTTAAAAAATCTCTACCCGCATCTCGAAATTTCCCTTGTGCTGATTACAGAGGAAAAATTTGGTGAGCTATTTGAAATACTCTATAGTAAGCGATTGGCGACTGCGAGTCCACCTGAAGAAACCGAACCTGAAGAGGATATCGATTTCATGGAAATCGATCTCGATGAAAATATCGCCGATAAGGATGATAAGGAACCCACCTATGCACAGGTCGATTTTGAAGCTGAAGAAATCGTTAATTTTATGATAAAATATGGTATTTTAAATAATGCCAGCGATATCCATATTGAGCAGGACCGTCACGGTTGTAAACTACGCTACCGAATCGATGGTATCCTGCAAGAACCCAATATTACATGGCTGAAAAGAAAATTATCGGAAAAGATCGGAGCAATCATCTCCCGCATAAAGGTAATGTCGGATCTGGACATTGCAGAACGACGGCTACCCCAAGATGGTGTTTTTCGAATTAATTACTATGATAAAGCCACTCAACAAAAGTTTGATCTCGATTTCAGGGTCGCTACGTGTCGAGCAATCGTGGGGGAAAATGTAACCGTTCGTATTCTTGACTCCCGCAAGGCAAACATTGGTCTCGACAACCTCAACATCTCACCCCATGTTCTTAAACCATTTAAGAGCCTGCTTAGAAGTTCTGCCGGGATGATCCTCGTATCGGGACCCACCGGCAGCGGTAAATCGTCAACACTTTATGGTGCGCTGCAATATATCTATAATCCAGGTGTAAAAATAATAACTGCGGAAGACCCGGTTGAATACAGCTTTCCGGGTATTATGCAGGCACAGATACATACCAAAATCGGTATAACCTTTTCTCGTCTTTTAAGATCGTTTCTGCGGTTTGATCCGGATGTCATCTTAGTGGGTGAAATGAGAGACCAGGAAACCGCATCCATTGGATTTGATGCCGCCCAAACCGGGCACTTAATGCTGAGCACCATTCACACAAACGATTCCATAGGTGCCATCACACGCTTGGCAGATCTCAATATCGAACATAACCAGATAGCGTCATGCCTATTGGCGGTTCTTGCCCAGCGACTGGTGCGAAAAATCTGTCCATTCTGCAAAACAGAACATATCCCAGATGAGGATGAGATAGAGGTCCTATTCCAAGAATATCCTTCTCATCTGAAATTCTTTAGGGGGAAGGGTTGCGAATCCTGTAATTTTTCCGGGTATAAGGGTCGTACACTCATTTCCGAGATATTTATCATAGACAAAGAAATCGGTCTTGCCATCGGCAAAGGTTTTAATGATACCCAAATAAAGACCATTGCGACGCAAGCCGGCATGAAAACGATGCTTGAAGACGGGCTCATGAAAATGGAGGAGACCACACTCAGTGAAATATTACGTGTGATTCCTCATGATATGATAGAATTTTTTAAAAAACAAAAGCGTGCGCAAAAAGAAGCCAGTAATATAATCAACACCTATGCTGATAAAGCCGATAACGCAGCAGACAAATACCTTTCACCTCAAACCTATATCATTTCCGACCCTATAGAACAGGAACAAACCGTTACGGAAATGTTTCAGCATTGTAAAACCATTAACGGAACGCACGCAAACACGACGCAAGCCGATTTTCCGTTGTATAAAGAATTTATTACTGAGAGTTTTCATACAATTTGCAGGAAATACAACTGCAGGAGTCTAAGTTTTACGATTCAAAACAAAAACGGAGAGCCGGAACTCTCTGTATTGCCTGTTACTTAAAATATTTGGAGAATCGATCCTTAGCGACTATGACAAAAATAATTACAATCACCAGCGGAAAAGGCGGTGTGGGCAAGACAAATCTTAGTGCAAACCTCTCATTGCGTCTTGCAGATCTGGGTCATCGAACCTGTATATTCGATGCTGATTTGGGCCTTGCGAATATCAATATCCTCCTCGGCCTCTACCCGGAACACACTATCCATGATGTGATCCTCGGCAATAAACCTCTCTCCGATATTATCATAAGGAATTATCGCGGGGTCGATATCATCCCGGGGAGTTCGGGTATTGAAACTCTTGCAAATATTGACGCCCCGGAGACAGATCATCTCATTAAAGCATTAACCATCCTTGATTCCTATGATTATTTGATTTTTGACACCTCCGCCGGTGTTTCAAGAAATGTTGTTTCTTTCTGCCTAGCGTCTTCTGAGATTATTATCCTTATCACCCCGGAACCGACCTCCCTTACCGACGCATATGCTTTGGTGAAAATATTATATCTAAATGGTTTAGAGGTTCCTGTTAAAGTGGTTGTTAATCAGTGCAAAAATGTAACCATTGCGAAACAGATATACTTACGCTTTAAAGAGGTTGTTAAAAAATACCTCTCCCTTGAGGTCCAGCTGCTGGGTGCCATTTTAGAGGATGCAAACATAACTGAGGCTGTAAAAAAACAAGAGCCGTTTCTTTTTACGTTTCCGGAAACAATCGCTTCCAAATGTATAAAAATCATTGCGAAAAACCTGACAGAACCGAACACAAATGATGTAAAAACCTTTGACATCGAATCTTTTTGGAAACGATGCTTATCACTCTTCAAGGCGCCACTCAAATTCGGTCGTACACAGCCGGATACAAAGAAAGTTCATGATAAAACCGTTTCTACTGAAAATAAGGAGTCAGATCCATCAACAAAATCGCCTGCCACAACCACCGCCGTCAAGACAACATACCCATTTACAGGGCATGAGAGACAACCGGCCCAGGAGACAACGGCTTCGGATAAAGCATTTAAACCGTCAAGGCAAGTCGAACGGCACCCACCGGTAAAACAGCCAGAGTCAATTCATTTAGAATCTGTTCAGGATCCGGTGACGCCACCAGAACCCTCGAAGAGCCGTGTTAATACAAACACGCCATACACGTTAGATCAGAATCTTCACCAGCTTTTCGGTAAACTGGTCGATAATATGGCCTCGATTTCCAGAGATGTGAAAAAACTTAGAAAAACTGTTGAAGGAAACGGAATCGGTAATCTAAATGGCATCGTATCGCGTCACAAACAATCGGCAGATAGTCAACCAAAACCAATAATACTCAATTTTGAAAACTTTGTGAATGAACGCAATGAGCACCTCTAATGTAATGGAAAGAAATATCGAAAGAATTGTTCAAGGCATTGAGCAAATCTCTACTTTACCGATAATCTCAAACCAGATCCACGATCTTTTATTAAACGAAAATGTCTCCATCCGTCAGATTGGAGAAATCGTCGAAAAAGACCCTCCCCTGGCTGTAAAGGTGCTCAAAATCGTTAATTCCGCATTCTATGGTTTGTTAAATAATGTGAGCTCCATTGATCATGCGCTTGTTATACTGGGGCTCAAAGAAGTTAAAAATATCGTGCTTGCGTTTTCAATCCAAAAATTCTTTAGCAAAAATCAGGACACCTTCGACCGGAAAAAGTTTTGGAAACATTCAATCATATGTAGCCAGGTTTCCAAAAATTTAACGAGACACTTTAATTTGGTGGATGAAGGGACATTTCTTCTTTCCGGCCTCATTCACGATATCGGAAAATTAGTCACCCACCAGTATTTCCACGAGGATTTCAAAGCAATTATCGACGTTGTTGCCTCTGATCGTTGCACATTCAGTGAAGCAGAAAAAAAAGTAATGGGTGTAACGCATTATCAAATCGCAGCAAAACTGCTTCAACAATGGAATTTCCCCAAAAAAGTAATTATGCCGATTTTCTATCACCATGCGCCGTGGTACGATAAAAATTTTACCTCGGATTCTATTATTTTATTTCTGTCAAATATATTAACAAATATGAGCGGATACCCCTGTTTTGAATATGAAAAACAAACGCAGATATCGGATGTAATAAACCCTTCGGTGCTCGATTTTTTGAATAAAAACGGATTCGATCTTGATCAGGAATCGTTTGAAATATTCATACAGAATATTAATGAATTCATATCATCAGAAAAAGACAAGGTGATGGGGATATTTGACTAGCGATAGGAGAAATAAATACGCGATACCCCTACGTAAAACCTTGAATGGTTCCTACAGTTGGCGAATGTCTCGGCAAAAACGGTTAAAACCTAAGCTGAGAAACGCCCGATAGATAAAATCAAATGAATAAAATCAAAATGATTGACGACATACTGACCGGGATGGGTAGATTGCCGACGTTGCCGGGAATCGCCGTTAAAATACTGGAGGTAATAAAAAAAGAACACACCGACATCAATGAGATCGCAAATATTATCTCCTCAGATCCGCCTCTGAGTGCAGAGATATTAAAAACGATAAATTCCCCCTTGTACGGACTACCTTCAAAGATCGCGACCGTTCCTCGGGCTGTAGGTATGCTAGGAATCGATGCAGTGAAAAATCTAGCGTTGAGTTTTTCTCTTGTTAAAGCGTACCGCAATGGTGACAAAAAATTCTTTGATTATTCATCTTTTTGGAAAAATTCCCTGATTGGCGCGATAACAGCCAAACTTATCGCAAAAAGTGTTCACCCGGATGCCGCTGAAGACGCCTTTTTTATTGGACTTTTGCACAACATTGGGATTTTAGCGATGGTGCAGAGCTTGCCAAAGCAATATAGTCTTGTTTTAAATGAAATGAGACAGTCATGTTGTGATTTCCATGAAGCTGAAAATCAGGTCCTTGGATTTGACCACGCGGAAATCGGTGAATACCTTACCCACAAATGGGGATTTCCGGAAATCTTTTCTATTCCGATTCGCTACCACCATCATCCGGAACAATTAAAAAACGGATATGATGGTGAGATTTCACTTTATGTGAAAATTCTTCACCTATCATCAGCATTTATCGACTTTATGAATCTTCCTGATAAAACACTTTACCTCGGGCTCATTCAACACCGCACCGATAAATATGGGTTTTCCGGAAAATATGATGTAGAGGATATTGTTCTTCGAATACAGAGGCATACCGAGGATGTGTTTCCTTTATTTGAAATAAAGACCAATAAAGAAATGGATTATTCAAAAATTATCGAAGAAGCAAGAAAAGAGCTTATCAATGTTTCAGGGGATTTTATCAATCGATTTATCGAACAGCAAAAACAGATAGAAAGGTTCAGAGAGTTAGCAATTCACGATGGGCTTACCGGATTAATCAATTATCAAAAATTTAATGAGATTTTAGAAACTGAACTTGCCAGGGCAAAACGTTACAAGAGTCCGATTTCATTGATTTTTGCAGATATAGATCATTTTAAGCGAGTGAATGATACCTACGGACATCTTGCCGGTGACCATGCACTGAGGGAAGTTTCAAGATTCCTTCAAGACCAGGTAAGAACATCTGATATTGTTGCAAGATATGGCGGTGAAGAATTTGGCATTATCCTGCCGGAGACGCCTTTGGAAGGGGCAATTGTTGTAACGGAAAGAATAAAGAACGCGTTGTCCAAATTTAAAATGGATTATGAGGGTCAAAAGCTATCCGTTACGCTAAGCTCCGGGATCGCATCCTCTGCACCTGAACAGGATATTGAAAAAAAAGAGCTGATAAATCGTGCCGATAGTGCCCTCTATCAGGCCAAACGTGCAGGCAGAAACAAATACTGCATTTCTAGACCCAAATAGTGATGGGTCGTTATAAAAACCCGTTTGAGAGGGGAACACTACGACACATGGTAGCCGATTATTTAGATCAATAGGATAGAAGAAAGCTATGAGCGCACAGCAAGAAAAAAAAACGGTTCGGTACTTCGTGAGTGACGATAATCGAATTACTTTAAACTGTCCAAATTGTGGTACGGTCACAGAAACCAATGTTTCAAAATTTAAGGAGATCAAAAGAGAAATAAAGATCAGATGTAAATGTAAGAAAATCTTCTCCTGTTTGCTGGAATTCCGAAAACACTATCGCAAAAGGGTCAAATTAGCGGGTGAATACGTGAATCTCAGAAACAAGGAGAGTGATGTAATGGTTGTAAGTGACATTTCGCTGGGTGGAATATCATTTAGAACAATCAAACAACACACCATTAAGAAGGGCGATGACCTAACGTTAACATTTAAATTGGATGATAAGAAAAAGACGGAAATTAGGATTCAGGCCAAAGTAATGTCAATTTATAATTATAATGTAGGCACAAAATTTCTTGGACCTCACCCCTATAAAAAGGATCTTACGTTCTATTTTATGAGTTGATTTCGCCTAACTTTTCTCGAACATCTATTTTAGCGTCTCTTCAGATACCCCAAATTATCACGTTAAGCATTGGACCCTTTGCTTGTCGCCCTGCATGAGGCCGTTGTTTAACCTGATGATTCAAAACCTTTTTACAGATTGCATTTTTTTAATAAAGCGTATAAAAAATGAAACCTTTTTTTGTGGATAGACACCCACGAAACACATGTGGTATTAATGTAATTTTGTACTCACGAGCTTGGTTTGTATAACTTTAGAAAAATTTTTTGAATCCGATAGTATATTAAACGCACAATTCAATCAAAATAATTGAATTTACCCATCTGGGATGATGTCATATGCAAATTAACCTTCCAAATTCCGTTACTCCCGAAGAAAGGTACGCGCTCCCCACACATGATAAACGTTGGCATTGGTGTTCAACACGTGCAATTCGAGAGGAAAAACTCCTCCAACAGAAACGATTCGGCGTCAGTCGTAAGACCTTTCTGAGACTTAGCGATGGGTTATCCCAGATTTTCGGCGTTTTCCTGCGCCTGGTCCGGTTCTACGAGCGGGGCTATCGAAATGCCGAAAGAAAGGTTGTGAAAAATATAGAGTTGCACTTTCCCGATTTGCCGGAGTCTTTCAAATCCTACAAAATTCTTCATTTAACCGACCTGCATTTGGACAGTATGGCAGGAACCGGAGAACAAATCAGTCAGAAGATAAAAGCCTTGGAGTGTGACTTGTGTGTGTTAACCGGTGATTATCGTAGGGAAATAAGAGGTAGATTCGAACAGATTGTAGACCCGATGAAAAAAATCGCCACGGCGATAAATGCGAAAGACGGCATCTATGCCGTACTCGGCAACCATGATACGTACATGATGGCAGATCTTTTCGAAGATTTGGGGATTACGCTTCTGGCTAATGAGACCGTAACAATATTAAGAGGTAAAGAAAAAATCTCGGTCACAGGAATAGATGATCCCCACTATTATTATACGGAGCACTCATTCAATGCATTAACAGAATCTGAAGACGGATTCAAAATAGTGATGGTACATACACCGGAACTGTATGACCTGGCCGCAGAAAATGGTTATCATTTCTATCTGTGTGGTCACACGCACGGCGGTCAAATCTGTCTGCCGGGTGGCTTTCCCGTGGTCACTCACCTCAACAGAGGGAGGCGGTTTTATCGAGGGGTATGGCAATACGCCAACATGAAGGGATATACAAATCAAGGATGCGGTGTTGTCGGGATACCGATTCGATTTAATACCCAGAGTGAGATTGCACTTATTACATTGCATAACGGAAAACCTGCGAATTAGCCCCTAAGGTCTTAACATAATCCCGCCAGTAATCGCTGAATTCCTCACAACAATTGAAACAGAGTTTCCCCTTTACACGAGTCTTTTATTATCCTAAAGTCAGATTTAACAGAGATACACCGGAGATAATAAAATTGACCCGCCTCTCATAGCGGGGCGGTTCTTTTCTTCCGGCTATTGCCAACGGCCACATTTTTTAGATAGGGTGCTGTAGATCATGAGCCGAATGAAAGAATTCATAAAACGGCTTGCCGAGAATCAAAAAACGCTGCTTATCCATGTTCCCGGCAAAGGATATATACACGCGAAGGTAAAATCCATCGATGACGATCTTGTGACCATCGACCCGGAAAAAGACACAAAAATCGTGATGCACTACAGTCATTTTTCGGCAAAACAGGAATAAAGCAAGACACTTTATTCCGATTTGCATTCAAGATGATACCAAGACGGCAAGAAGGAGGCGACGCAGATGTACGTAAGTAGTACTTCGAGAAGCCGACGACGCAGCCAACGTAGGTAGCGCTTGAATGCGAAATGGAATTAGATCACCTGAAACTTTAATCACCCTTGAGAGGAGACTAGTATGTCGGTTCTATTTAAACCCATTGACATTAACGGAATGACGGTGCCGAATCGATTTGTACGCTCTGCAACCAACGATCGGCGGGCGGAAATATCAGGAAGCGTAAACGATCCGTTCATTGAGGTATACGAAGCCCTGGCTGCAGGCGGTGTTGGGTTGATTGTTACCGGACACGCGTATGTGACCTGGAACGGAAAGGCAAGCCCAACGATGTTAGGGGTCCACGAGGATGAACTCATAACCGGTTTAAAATCAATGGTTGATGCAGTGCACAAGTACGATTCCAAGATTGTCATTCAAATTAACCATGCCGGGAGACAAACGACTTCTGCCACCATCGGAGAAGCACCGGTTGCTCCTTCAGCCGTTTATAATCCATTGACGGAAGAAACACCGAAAGCGCTGACAGAACAGGAAATTGAAGAACTCATCGAGGCCTACGGTATCGCCGCCAGGAGGGCAATTTCGGCCGGATTCGATGGTATACAGATCCATTGTGCCCATGGCTACCTGGGAAGTCAGTTTATCAGTCCGTATACCAATAAAAGACTGGATCAATGGGGAGGAACACTTGAAAACCGTATGCGGTTTTTATTGGAAATTTACCATCGAATTCGAAAAGAGACCGGTAACGGCTATCCCGTCTTGGTAAAGTTAAACTCAGAAGACTTTCTTGAGGGTGGGCTAACGCTTGATGACAGCGCAGAAATCGCCAAGACGCTATCAGAGGAGGGAATTGACGCGATTGAAATCAGCGGCGGTATGGCAGAATCCGGGAAACTCATTATAAGGACCGACATTTCTGAAAAAGCAGATGAGGCGTATTTTCTTTCAAATGCCAAAAAATTCCGGGAAGTCGTTGATGTCCCGTTGATAATCGTCGGAGGTTTGAGATCGCTGGATCTTATGGAAAATTTAGTGGAAGACGGGGAAACGGATATGGTGTCCCTGTGCCGTCCGTTTATTAGAGAACCGGATTTAGTAAACAGATGGAAACAAGGAGAGCGGAGAAAAGCAGACTGTATCTCATGTAACGGCTGCCAAAAATACAAGGATGAACCCACACGGTGTATTCTGCTTGATTAAATTTTGATATTCACCGGCATTCCCTTTACCATACAATGTATAAGGAAATTTCGTGAAAAAAGAAAGTGACTACTTAATGCCCCTAGAGGTGGCGGGACTTAAATTTAGAAATAATTTTATTGTCGGCTCGGGTCCAGCCGTTAAAACCGTCGATATGATCAGGGAAGCAGAGCATTGGGGCTGGGGAGGGGCCAGTTTGAAACTGGCCATTCAACCTACTTATATCAGTAAACCTCCAAGGTATCGATGGCTTAAGAAACATAAATATCATTCATTTACAGCGGAAACCCGCCTTACCTTTGAACAAAGCCTTCGCTTAATGGAAAAGGCCAGAAAAGAAACCCGAGAGATCATTCTGTATGCCAATATGGCCTATGCCGGTGAAGAAGGGGATGCTGGTTGGATACAGATGGCAAAGCAATACGAAGCGGCCGGCGCCCACGTGATCGAGCTGAATATGTGTTGTCCGAACATGTCGTTCAATGTTGAGAGTTCAGGGGGAGACTCGAAGATGGTCTCAGGCGCCAGTGTCGGATCCAACGCGGAAATCGTATCTACCAGTGCTTTGGCGATTAAAAGCGCTGTAAACATTCCTGTATTTGTAAAACTAACTCCTGAGGGTGGAAAGGTTGGGGAAGTAGCCAATGCCTGTTTTCAAAATGGTATCGACAGCGTGGGAAGCACCGGTAACCGGCTTGCAATCCCGGATTTCGATATCAACAACCCCGAACGAGGGATCTGCCACTTACAGGACGAACCGACACTTGCCTGCTTTTCCGGACCCTGGCTCAAACCGCTGGCTCTTAGAGATGTCTATGAAATAAGGAAAAATTGCCGGCCCGACAATATGGTGATGGGAAGCGGTGGTATAGAAACATGGAAAGATGCGGTTCAGATGATGATGTGCGGTTCAGATTTTGTGCAAATCTGCACCGCCGTCATGCTAAATGGATTCAGGATACTCCCGAAAATCGTTGGTGGAACGAAAAGGTTTATAGAGGAGAAAGGATACGGCAACTATCGAGAATTCAGGGATGCGATTGTCCCCCGAATCGCGCCAACCGATCAACTCACGATTTACAGCGGCAACGCAAAAATTGACGAAAAAAAATGTACAGGCTGCGGAATATGTGTAAATATCGGTCACTGTTACGCCATTACGGTTAAAAATGAAAAAGCAGTGGTCAGAACAGAAGACTGCACCGGTTGCAGCACGTGCACGGATATTTGCCCTGAAAATGTCATCTCAATGGAACAACTTGAGCGGATAAAATAAGTATCACGCGAGGGTTTGCACTCGCGATTTTTCCGGATACCAAATTTCGAATAGGGAGAGGTTTACAATGGCTGAATATTCTCTTGAACCGATAGTGGTTAAAAAAGTTGCAACAGAATATCGAACTATCCAGACAAAATTACCGGTCCCTGAATCGATTCCCATCTTTGAAACATTAAAACAATCCGAGCCAAGATCCATGATGGGCATGCCTCCTATCGTATGGGACAAGTCTGAAGATTTCAGCGTTTATGATAAATGGGGAAATCGATGGATCGACTGGTCCTCATGTGTATTGGTTGCCAATACAGGACATGGTAACAAAGCGATAAAAGAAGCGCTGATAGAGCAAATCGAGCACGGGTTGTTGGCAACCTATTTGTTTGCTTTTGAAAAACGGGCGGTGC
>JAHEHB010000008.1 GCA_024644775.1 Deltaproteobacteria bacterium | reverse complement strand
CATGGTATGCCTGCAGACCGGCAAATCGAAGACCGGGCGTGTCTTGAATACGGCGCGCTAATTCAAGCACCGGTTCTCCGGGCTTCAGTCCGCATCGGTTCGCGCCGACATCAACTTCCACAAAAACAGACAGATCGACGCCATTCGCCTTCGCAATGGCACCGTATTCTGATACATGAACCGGATCGTCAGCACAAACTGCAATCTTTGCCTGTTTTGCTAGGGCTACGATACGTTCGATCTTTGATTTGCCGACAATTTCGTTACTTATATACACGTCGGAAACGCCCCCATAGACCATTGCCTCAGCCTCCCCCACCTTTTGACAGCAAACCCCGACGGCTCCACAAGCCATCTGTCGTCGGGCAATGACCGGACATTTATGTGTCTTTGCGTGGGGACGCAGACGTACGTTCATTTGAGAAATTTTGTCTGCCATTTTCTTTAAATTTCGTTCAAAAGCCCCCATATCGATTAACAGCGCCGGTGTATCTATATTTTCTATCTTCATGCCAATTTCTGCTGGTGGTGTATTTGATTGCATGGGATTCCTTCCTTTTTGTAGTGTATTTATTTTAATTTGAAATAACAAAGCGTTTTTTAGAAGAAGAAGACTCCGGTGTCAAGCGAGCGCATGCAATAGACACGGTAACGTCAACGTAGATCGTAACCCATTCAGATGAAAGCAAATCATTTAATATTTGTTTTTTTGTGCTTGAAATTTCCATGATTCCGAAAAATAATCGAATTTAAGCAAATCCAACTAATTATGTGTCTAAACGACGGGGCCCTTAATTGCGCGGGCTGCAATCTGTTCAAGGAACATTCTTTGTGATATGAGATCATAAAATTTAGGGAAAGGATCGGCGATATTTATGCTAATATTCGACTTTGACGGTGTCATCATGAATTCTATCGATGAGATTACCGTGACTGCAAATAACGCGATTACCGGAAATCTGGCAACCAGTCTTGAAAGTTTTTCTCCAGGCATCGTGCGTATTTTCCAGCGGAATCGATTTCATGTCCAAGCCATTGGCGATACCCTCTCGTTGATGCAATGGTGCGTTG
This sequence comes from Deltaproteobacteria bacterium, assembly GCA_024644775.1. The sequence continues at coordinate 31,669 of JAHEHB010000008.1, read as the reverse complement.
TAAACGGAGAAAGTGACCCGGATCGCATTCTCAGCAAAGAAGATTATGAGATGGTTCTTCAGTATGAAACCGAACCCCTTCTTGAACGAATGAATCGATTTTTTGCAGCAAGAAACGCGTTCGTTAAAAAAGATGAGATGGGTTGGTTTTCTCTTAATGCGCCCTATCGGCCCTTATGGGAAGAACTCCAAAAGCTTTCAATTGAACAGGTAATCCTTTTGACCAATAAAAACCGAGAGGCCGTTTTGCGCCTGTGTCATCATTTCGGGCTCATGCTTGATGAAAAGAATGTTTATTCGGGTGATGCGGGTGTCACCAAATTTGAAAATCTCCATAAAATTCATGAACGATTTAACCGCCCTCCTTATGACTTTGTCGATGATTCCCTGAAGAACCTGCATGACTTGGATCAAACCTTCAATAAGAACACGGAATTTATTCGGCTCATATTGGCTTTGTGGGGGTATGTGGGCCCGGAGGATGACCGGATGGCGAAGGAAGCGGGATATTCGGCATTTCAACAGGAAGGGTTCATTACTTTCCTGAAACGCGCTCGCATACCTATGGCAGGGAACTGATGAGTCATCCTGTCTGTTCCAGAGGTTCAAAAGATAACCATCCCGTTTGCTGAAATAACTATGATCCGGATATGATCCGGACAGTGGGCGAGGGCGCACTCTCCTCCAGTTCCAGCACCACATACCGCAGTTCTGCGTGCTTTCCTGAATGTTGCCCCGGATTGATGCAGAGTGTTCGCCCAATCTTTGTACTGATTGTACCGGATCGAAGGGGGGATTCATGGATATGCCCGTGCAACGATGCAATCAGAAGCCCTCTATCGGACCACTTCTCGATGAATTTCCGTAGGCTGATGCTACCCACATGTTTTCCGTCATATAGGACATCCAACGGGGTGCCATAGGGAGGCGAATGAGAAACGAGAATAAAGGGTTTGTCGACGGATTTCTCCAATCGGATCAGATCCTGTTCGATCGTATCGTCTGATGACAGGTTCAGCGTATAATTTTCCAGGTTTCCCGTCGATGAACGGTAACCATTCAAGATAACGTGGTTATCTTTTGCATATGGAACATGTTTTGTATCGGGCTTTTCCCAATCTTTTAATTGAAACGGTGTCGGTGGTACCATCATGTAACCGAGAACATCAACGTGACGGGTGAGGTCGTGTCGCTGCATGTGCAATAACCGAAACATGTGGCCGTTATGCGCTTCGAGCGCGTTGCGGGCCGAAATGAAGTCATCGTTGCCCAAGTCTAAAAAGATACGAATATTTTGTTGTCGTTTTAATTCCTCCATCATGGGAACAAATATCGTTTTGAGGTATGTCTCCTGCGCCATCAAAATACCTTTCACATATTCCTCCGGTAAGTGATGAGGGATGATATCTCCTCCGATGATGAGGGCGTCTGGCGACTCTGATACCATGCGCGACATTAAAGAAGAAAGGTGATTTGCATTTGTGTGAATGTCTGAAGTATATAGGATTTTCATAAGGAATCCCTAAATTATTTTCAAATACAATACTTTCTTTAACACCGGCAACAAATTTTTGGTATAATGTTGTTAAGCATCTACTCTATATTCACATCCTTTTTATCAAAACAATAGGAAACACCGTACTGATGCGGGCACTTTTTGATAAACTCACCACAGATCAAGCAAATACGTGTGGGTTGGTGCTGTCTTCTTCCGGTATCTCCTATCGTGTTAAAAGAGGGAAAAAGGGATGGGAGGTGTGGGTCGATGAAGAAATTTACGATCGTGCGCTGGGTAGCATAGAAGAATATTTTGAAGAAAATCAGGATACTGCTCCCGTGTTGGCACCCACTGAAGAAGATTTTCAGAAAACGTACACCGGTATTTGGGCAGCGGTGATGCTTTCCGCCTGGCATATGGCTTTCCTATCGAGTAGTAATATTGCCGATGATATTCGACGGTATGGCGCATCCGCCATGGACATCTTAGATGGGCAGTGGTTTCGGCTTATAACTGCTCTGATGTTACATGCAGATGGTGTTCATCTGGTCGGTAATATGGCCGGCATCGCCCTATTCGGTACCGCCGTTTGTGGTATCGCCGGTTACGGGGTTGGCTGGCTGATGATCCTATCAACCGGGATATTAGGAAATTTACTCAATGCCGCCCTAATGAAAGCAGGACATAATTCCATTGGGGCTTCAACGGCCATATTTGGTGCCATTGGTATTCTTGCCGCTCATCAGTTTTATAAGCGCTATCGGATTCCAGGCAAGCGGGTAAGGGCGTGGTTGCCATTGGGCGGGGGGCTTGCACTTCTCGGCCTGTTGGGTTCCGGTGAACACTCAGATTTAACCGCTCATTTATTCGGTTTTATGTCCGGTATTTTCTTGGGCATCCTCTATGCATTAAAATTGAGGCGTCGACAGGAAAGGTCCGTTCAGCGATATTGTCTATTTTTGTTTTTCGGTATTCTCTTTTTTTCTTGGCTTACGGCTTTTTCATCTACTTAGTTAGTCCGTTTGCGAAACAGTAAAATTAACAAATGTCTTTGCCACGAGGGAATTTCTTGACATTCCAGGAACTGAATATAAAATAGAGACCATGAACGGACAAGGAATCACCATCGAAGAGTATCCAGTGTTGGATTCACCGGTCCTCATTGCGGGGTTTGACGGTTGGGGTAATGCGCTAAATGTTTCTCGGGGGATGGTCACGTACCTGATCGGTAAGCTGAAAGCACAGCATTTCGCCAAAATTAATCCTGATGTCTACTACCGGTATGATGAATTACGCCCGATTGTAGATATCGACGGTGGCGAGTTAAAAAGTCTGTCTCCTCCGGGTGGCTCATTTTATGCCGTACAAAATGATAGCAATTTCAATGACTTGGTAATTTTAGAGACTGACGAACCGAACCTGAGATGGTTTCAATTTATGGAAGAGCTGTTTTCCTTGGGGCGGAAACTGGGTATCCGAACGCTGATCACGTTGGGTAGCATGTATGACAATGTTGTTCATACGGATCGTGTGATATCCGGATTCGCATCCACCGAAGCCCTGTCGGCCAAACTGAAAGCCCACAGCGTTTCGGCGGTTTCCTATCACGGACCGAGTGCCATCCACTCTCTGATCAATTCAGAGGGCGAAAAGAGAGGGGTCAATTGTATCAGCTTATGGTGCCACTGCCCTTATTACCTGCAGGGAACGTCACATTTCGGGCTCTTATCCCATTTGGGCTCGTTGCTTGCCACGCTGGCAGACTTTGAACTGGATGTACATGACCTCGAGGAGAGCTGGGATAAGCTCGACGAACAAATTCAACAACTCATTCAAGACAACCCCGAACTTCAGGCCGCCATCAGCGAGCTGCGAAAAGCAAAGGTGAGAGGATCCTGGGAAAGCATGAAAGCCTCGGTGACAAGAAACGATAATGTCATCAATATTAGGGATTTTCTAGACCCCAAGTAATATTGCCTTCCTGCCGCGGTCATATCGATACAATAAAATTATAGATGTTCAGTCTTGGTCTTCACGCTGAATTTCGATGTATTCTTTTATCTCGCTCAAGACAAAGTAACCCGTTAATGCCTTTGCGATTTCCGTTTGTGTTGCTTCCATTCCGGTTACTTCTTTAATGTAGTTCTGTATTGTTATAATGGCAGCTGCAATACGCGGGTGCAGTTGTTCAACCTCAGTCATCCGTTACACGCTGTACCTTTCTGTATCGACGAAAATACAATTTGGAGTCTCACCTCAGACACGTTAACGATCGGTATGCAACAAATTCCATTTGTTGACTTTCCCGACTAAGTTTTTTAACATACTTTTGAGTCACGACTACCTTACTATCAAATTAATACTTAGATTGCTATGCCGGCAAATCTTCCTCCAGATTATTTTGAGGCCGAAAAGCGCTATCGCGAGGCCAAAACACATTCCGAGAAGATCGATTGTCTGGAAGAAATGCTTACCATCATGCCCAAACACAAGGGTACGGACAAGTTGCGGGCAGATCTTCGAAGACGCATCTCCAAGCTAAAAGATGCCTCCCAGACCAAGAAGGGGGTGAGCAAACAGGAGTCCGCCTTCCGCATCGACAAAGAAGGCGCCGGTCAAGTGATGATCATTGGTCCTGCCAATGTGGGTAAATCTGCATTGGTGGCAAAGCTGACCAACGCAACACCTGAAGTCGCTGATTTTCCCCACACTACCTGGAAGCCGACGCCTGGAATGATGCCTGTAGATAACATTCAAATTCAACTGATTGATACCCCGCCCCTAAACCAAGACTTTGTAGAACCAGAGCTCGTGGATCTCATTCGAAGGGCAGATCTCATTTTGCTGGTTGCCGATCTACAGACCGATCCGGTAAAGCAACTGGAAGACTCTGTCGCCATATTGGAGCAATATCGCATTATACCGCGACGATTTCAAGATCGCTTCTCCGGGCAGCGAGGACTCACTTTTATCACATTTTTGGTATTCGCGAATAAAAACGATGATGAGAATACAGAGGAACACTTTGAAATATTTAGAGAATTACTTGAGGATGATTGGCCGATGATTTCCGGGTCGGTGACCTTAGGCCGAAATCTTGATGCGTTAAAACAGTCGGTAGTGGAACGTATGGAAATTATTCGCGTCTATTCTAAAGCCCCTGGAAAAACAGCGGACCTCAATTCTCCGTTCACCTTGAAAAGGGGAAACACGGTGGCGGATTTTGCGGCAAAGGTTCACAAGGATTTCATGGAGAAATTAAAGATTGCCAGGGTGTGGGGTGAATCCGTCTACGATGGGCAGGCGGTGCAGCGGGATCATATGCTCCATGACGGTGATATCGTGGAGTTACATATTTAGATGATTTTAAGCATGGCTTCTTGTTTGGCGGATGGTGCCATGAGTGAGGACCTTTCTTTAAATTCCGGTGCGAAACTTGTAATGGATGCTTAAAATCATATCGAAAAGAGGGAATATCATGGATATCGCGTCAACGCTTCATGCGGTAAAGATTGTCCAGGAGCTGAAAAAAAACAGTGTCTCCCATACCGTCTGGCTCCCGTGCAGCGATACTGCAGCGATCCACCGAGCTATTTTCGAAGAGCCATCGATCCGCTCTATTCCGGTGTGCAGGGAGGGTGAAACCATGGCCATAGCAGCCGGTCTTTGGGTGGGTGGAAAAGTCCCTGTGGTGTTCGTACAGAACACCGGTTTTTTTGAATCCGGCGACTCCATTCGCGGAATATGTCTCGGCGCCAGCATCCCTCTCGTTATTATAATCGGATATCGGGGATATACCCGGCATGGACCCACGACAGATTCTGCCGCACGGTTTATCGAACCTATCCTGCATGCCTGGCAAATTAATTATTATCTGGTTGAGCGTGACGACGATGTGGATCGCATTTCCGGAGCGTTTGATGAAGCCGATCGGACTTCAAAGCCGGTTGCCGTACTCATCGGAAAGGAGTGCCGTTAACCATGATGACAATGACAGATGCCGTCGGCATCATCGAAGCACACAGGGAAGATGCGATTGTAATTGCTTCCCAAAGCGCGAGAATCCCCTGGCTAAAGGCTTCTCGAAACACATCATTCGATATTCTATTTGCCGGTTCCATGAGCAAAGAATCCTCGGTGGGTCTGGGCATCGCTCTCGCATGTCCTGAAAAAAAAGTAATTGTACTGAGCGGTGACGGTGAGTTGCTCATGAATCTGGGTACCCTGGTTACGATTGGCAACCAGACGCCCCTCAAATACTATCATTTCGTGATGCAAAATGGTGTCTATGCATTTACGGGCGGTCAATCCATTCCTGGGGAAAATCAGGTCAATTTTACCGGTTTGGCACGGGACGCCGGTTATCCTTCCGTCCACACGTTTGACGATTCAGCGTCCTTTACTTCCCGGGTGAAGGATGTTCTAAATGAAAACGGGCCTGTCTTTACGTGTCTTCGAATTGAACCAGAGGCAAATACGGATGTGTCTGCGAGAGGACCCTACCCGTGGCGGCCTTTGCGGGAATACTTGCACGGTCTCAGAAAAGTGCTCACCGAAGAGAATTAAATGAGGCGCTTTGCGTCTCAGCGGTGATAAAACTATTGTGACAGATAGAACCCTTTGGATCGTATCAATTGGATTGATTTTTTCCTGTCGCCTGGCTGATGAACACGCCTGCAAGGATAAGGGCAGTGGCGAGATATTGTTGGAATGTAAGCTGTTCATCCAATATCAGCCAACCAAAAAGTATGGTAAACGCTGGAATCAGATTAATGAAGGCGGAGGCTTGGTTTACGGGAATTTTACTCACACCGTAATTGTATAAACCATAGGCGCCGATGGTGATAAAAGCACCGAGGTAAATTACGGCAAGGGTGGCGATGGGATATAAATGGGAGGGGAGCGTGGTCGAAGGTAGAAATAACAATAAGAAATAAAATCCGCACCCGACGACGGCCTGGACCGCCGTGAGAAAAAAAGGCGAATAGGTTGCAGTCAGCCGTTTGAGGGTTACAATGTAGCCGGTGGCACAAATCATGGCTATAAATTCAAAAAAGTTGCCCAGGGGAGGATTGGGGGCACCCTCGGTGACCGTACCTGTGAAACTTAGCCAGCAGGCGCCAAAGATGGATATACCAAAACCGGTTATACTGTTTCGGGTTATATGTTCTTTTAAGAAGAAACGTGCTGCTACAGCGACTAAAAGCGGAAGCAGGGCAGCGATAATGCCTGCTTGGGACGCAGAGGTGTTTTCTAAGGCTTTGGCTTCGAAGATGAAGTATAAACAGGGCTCGCAAAACGACATAAACAGAAGGTATTTGAGGTTACCTTTTTCATACCCCTTCCACCGGAGCTGTTTTGCAAAAAACATAAAACAGAGGCTTGCCACCGTCATTCGACCGAAGAGCACGACCATGGGGTCGTAACTTTTAAAGGCGATTTTAATCGCGACATACGACGTGGACCATAAAACCATGGCAAACACCAGACTCGTATAGGCGAGCAATCTTGATTGAATCATAATAAAAGGAAAAACTCCGTATATGTGACCTGCTCGACAAGCCCATTGTTTTTTTGAAACACTGACTTTATGTCAGATATTCTCACATGTAAAGTGGCGGTAGATTGGGGACAGGCCGCGTCATTTAAACGCGTAATTACTTGGATATGCTTACATTCAATTATTTTTCAGAATCATGAAAATTCCAAACACCAAAAAACAGAAAACAAATAAATACTCATCGGATTATGGGGAGGTCGCGGTTTAATGAATAAATCAGTAGAGAAATCAAAGCGTTTAGTGGAAACGCTCACGTCTTTTTCAAAACATATTTCATTCTCTGAGTTAGCTCCGGATGTTATAGCGCATACGAAGCTGGTCCTTTTAGATACTCTCGGTGCATTGTTGGCTGCTTCAAAACCAAAGTACTCAGCGGGTAGCATACTCACAGAGTTTATTCGAGATCTCGGAGGTACTCCGGAATCAACCATCATTGGGCAGGATTTCAGATCTTCTTGCATAAATGCAGCACTTGTCAACGGAACTTTGGGTTATTACTGCGACATAGAGGCCCACCATCCCGAGGCAGTCGTACACCCGGCAGCTACGATTGTCCCGACCTGTCTGGCACTGGGGGAGCGAGAGAAGGTGGATGGAAAGCGTTTTCTTGTTGCGTTTATTTTGGGTACGGATATCGACTGTCGTGTAAGTTTGGCGCTAAACCCACGAGTGCTATACGATCGGGGGTTTCATCCTTCGTCCATTGCCGGTACCATGGGGGCGGCAGTGGCCGCAGGATGTATTCTATCTCTTGATTTAAAGCAGTTTCCGATTGCGTTGGGGCTTGCCGCACAACAAACTTCAGGATTGTTGGCATGGAAGGAGGATTTTACGGAAAACTCCCGCCCATTTAACCACAGTATTGCCGCACGCAATGGTGTGACAGCCGCGCTATTGGCTAGTAAAGGCTTTGGTGGCCCTGGGGATATATTCGAGGGGATATACGACATATTTAGAGCATATTCCAAAGATGATGAATGCGATCCAGATCAACTGATCCGGGATTTGGGGAGCAGATTTTCAATCATGGAGCTTGCGTTTAAAAGGTATTCGTGCTGTGCGTTTCTGCACCCGGGATTGGATGCTCTCTTTAAAATCATGGAAGATCATGGGCTAAAGAGCACGGATATGGACAGGATTGTGTTGCGTTTTGCCAAGAATGGTACGGAACTGATCGACGGGATTGAGTTGCGATCTCATTCTGCACAATACATTCTTCCGGTTGCCGCAGTGAATGGTAAGGTCATGATCGATGATATTTTATATGACCGTCGTTCCGAACCCGAGATAAATAGGCTCATGGGGCGGACGCAAGTGGTGGGGGACGAAGCGCTGGATGCTGAGTATCCGGAACGCTATTCATCGATTGTGGAGATAACCACCAGCGATGGTAACGCATTTTCAGAGCGTATAGACTATGCCGCCGGTACCCCTCAAAATCCTGTTAGCCGCCATGAGATAGAGGAAAAATTTTTTGAACTTTCCGGTCAGGTTATTGAAAGATCCATCGGCGAAGAGATTGTGGCTCTTGTTAAGGGTATCGAACAGGTCGAAGACATCAATAGACTAGGCGCCTTGCTGCAGGTCGAGAAATGACCTGATTTCAAGGAATTTTAAAGCGCGTATTTTGTTATTTTTATCCTCAATTCAGCTTCAAATTGACAAAAAATGTCAGTTTTTTGACATTTTTTGTCAATTTTCCTTGGCGAGAATATTCGAATAAGTATTTAACTCTTTGAAATATTGTGAAATTAGTGTTTTGGCTTAAATTTTGCTTACTTTATTATGTAACTTAAGTTTGAATGGTCAGAGAGGCCATTCAGAGATTTCTACTTTTCATTTCTACCTCCTTTCTTGACCCCCCAGATGGCTGGTCACCGTCTGGGGGGTAACCTTTTTCAGGTGACTCACAATATCAAAGAATTCACACGAATCCGAACCTATATTGATTAAAGTCCTCTAGCAGGCTCGATAGCATTTTCTGGGCATACTTCCAGGCAAGATCCGCACTCCAGACAGTGTACGCTGTCTATTTGATAAACGTCCCGTTCTGTAATTATATCGACAGGACAGGCTTCTCGGCATATCCCGCAAGCGGTGCATTCATTTGTGATGCTGTAGCCAGATGGATTGAATTTTGTACCACCAAAAGAAAACCTCTGGCGGTTGGGCGGTTCCGTCGAAAGGTCGAAAATTTCTCTCTTCCCCTTGTAAAGATGGATCCCTTCAAGCACATAACGCTTTTCACCAGGGTAAAGATCATTCATCATTGGATTGAGATCAAAAATTTTATCTACAACACTTTTGTCTTCGCAAAACCTAACGTCACCCACAAGACGAACGGAAACAAATTTTTCATTCATCCCGCAAATGGCAACAGAAGGGTTGGTTTTCAATTGCCTGTAAAACTTGTGTTTCTGACTTACAATGGCTTTCCATATTTCCGAGCTTTCAATTAGCATTTCATCGGGTGCATGGAGCATATCCATTGCAACGGTTTGGCCATCGCAGGCCAGCTTAATAAAATAATGGAGAGAGTAAATTCCAACATCGATATCTTCAGGTAAAAGCGAGTAGACACCGGCCTATGCACTACCGAATATGCCGTTTTCTTGAAAAATCCTGATGCCAAAAGACAAGCGGTGTAATAAGAGTCAGAAGGCATAACTAAAACATCTCCGGGGCTGAGAACAATCCCGAAGACGGATGCGATTTCGGCCATTCCAGAGGCAAACACAACTGCCTGCGCTTGTTCCAAGTCAGAAAGTGCATTTTCAAAATCTGTCCAAGTAGGGTTGTGAAATCTTCCATAAGTAAACGGAGAAGAGTCAGGTTCTCCTGATGCTTTGTAGGTGCCAGCGAAAACGGGTCCAGCCATGAATGGCTGTCCTTGTTTTAGTTCACTTAGGCCGGCCTATATCGTTCGTGTACTGTCTTTCACTATGATTTCTTTCCCTATATAATGTGATGCAAGGCACCCGAGGCATCAATTCGGGCTTTTCTTAGTATGATTAAACCGATAACATGACCAACTACAAAAATAAAGCATCAATGCAGGACCGTTATACTTCTAAAAAATCTTTAACAAAGTTGTTAAATTGATCTGCAAATACGGGAGGTGCAAAATGATTAATTCCAATAAATACAAGCAGCTGTCCCCAGAGGAACTCAATCATTGGATGGAAGAGAACAAAAATTTTTGTCTCATTGATACTTTGGTGGCTGATCATTTCCGCAGAATCCATTTACCGAAATCTACGAATGCATGTGTATTTGAAGTTACATTCATTGACCAAGTCAAGGTCATAACTGAGGATAAAGATGCTGAGATCGTGCTTTACGGATCTAGTACCAGATCCATGGATGCAATCAAGGCAGCCGAGAAACTTGAGCAGGAAGGCTACAGAAATATTAATGTGCTAAGGGGCGGTATTGAAGCCTGGCGTTCCGCCGGTCTAACCGTGGAGGGTGAAGCGGTTGATGAACCTGGCGATCCTCAAACCTTACTGAAACTGGAAGACGGATCATACCGGGTTGATACGAATCAGAGTATTATCGAATGGACGGGAAGAAATCCAAACACGAGTCACTTTGGAAACATAAAAATTGCCACTGGGGAACTCTCGGTGAAAGATGGAATTATTACCGGGGTATTCGATATCGACATGAATTCGATCACTAACATAAATCTTGAAGGTGATGAATCGCAACCGGTCTTAATCGCCCATCTCAAATCCGATGATTTTTTTCTGACCAAATTTTTTCCAACGGTTAAATTCAGGATCCTTAGTTCCACACCGGTCAAGGAGCCATTTCTAAGTGTCCCAAACTATGCAATAAATGGCACTTTAGAACTGAGGGGTGTTAAAGCCCAGCAGGACTTTATGGCCACTGTCACCAAGACAACCGAAAATGGTCTGGCGGCTGAGGCACATTTCGACATCGATCGCACGAGATGGAATATCATTTATGGATCGACCCGTTTTTTTGAGCATCTTGGGATGCACCTTATTTTTGATCTGATCAGTATTCAGGTGAGAATTGTCGCATAATGATTTATTTGGAATCTGGAAAGATAACAACAGTATTCAAAATGTTGATGAATATGTAAGGCATTTGAGAATAGGAAGATACTAAATGGTTATAGATACAGACGTTCTTATTTGGTACATGAAAGGAAATGAAAACGCATATAAAACCTTCGCAAATATGATGCGATTTTGATAGATAGGTACTAAAAAACATAGCAAACCATTGCGTTCAGTGAACACTCAAATTTCATTAAAACTCTGAGCCCTATTGATTTATTTTCAAAGGAGGTTTCGTAATGATCGGAAATCGAATCGAAGTGAACATCGCAGGGGGGTTGGATATTCCGTTGCCTAAAATGGTACCGGTTCAGGTAACGGTCAACGCTCCCAAGCTGGAGCGAATTGACCAAACCGTCGCAGAACAGTTCAAAAATCTGCAAGTCCGTGAAAAAATCAAACCGGGCCAGACCATCGCTATCGGATGCGGCAGTAGGGGAATTGCCAATATAGCGGAAGTGACCAAAGCCGTGGTTGAGGAAATCAAAGCGTTGGGGGGAAATCCCTTTATTTTTCCGGCCATGGCCAGTCACGGGGCTGCCACTGCCGAGGGCCAAAAACAGGTTTTGGAAGGATACGGCATTACTGAAGGTTACGTCGGTTGTCCGTTGCGAGCCACCATGGAAGTAGCGGTCGTGAACACCCTGGAAGACGGAACGAGGATATTTATGGACCGTTATGCGGCAGAAGCCGATGGTGTGGCGTTGATCGCTCGAATCAAACCCCACACCAATTTTCGTGCACCCATCGAAAGCGGTATCGTCAAGATGATGACCATCGGTATGGGAAAGATCATGGGCGCCACGGAACTTCATTATCACGGGATGGATGCTTTCAAGGCGCTTTTACCCAATGCGGCTAGGGTGGTCATGTCGAAAAAGCCTTTTTTATTTGGTGTTGGGGTTGTGGAAAACGCCAAAGAGGAATTGGCGATTATCGAAGTGATTCCCTCGGAAACGTTGTTTGACAGAGAGCCTGAACTGCTGTCCTGCTCCCGTGAGTTGATGCCAAAATTGCTTTTTGACGCTATCGACGTCCTGGTCATCGATGAGATGGGAAAAGACATCAGCGGCGCGGGATTCGATCCCAATGTGACCGGGCGCAACTGCCGGGATACACCTTGGAATGGGCCACCGGATATCCAAAAGATCGTCTGTTTAGACCTGACGGAAAAGACCCACGGCAACGCCACCGGTGTGGGGGCTGCAGATATTATCACCATGAAATTGTATCAGCGGATGGATATTGCCGCCACTTTCGCGAACGTGATCACCGGCACTTATTTGGATGGTGCGGCAATTCCGATGATCATGAACACTGAGGAGGAAGCGATCCGATTGGCGGTAAAGACCTTACGGAGGGTAAGACCTCAGGATGCCCGGATTGTGTGCATCAAAAATACGCTGGAACTCACAAACATTGCCGTCTCAGAGCCGTTGATAGCGCAAGTGGAATCCCATCCGAGTATGCAAACCACCGGTGAAGCATCACCGTTTGCTTTCGGTTTAGATGGTACTCTAAAAAGGAATTGATTGCGATTTAAGTTGATTTTATTGACAAATCGAAATCCGGTGACTAAATTATCTGCAATTCAAAAATTGGTTTCCGTACCGAAGCAAGGAGGATAATATGGTTGAAGTAACCGAGACAGCAACAAAACAGATTACTCAATATTTTCAGGACAAAGAGGTTTCGCCCATTCGGATTTTTTTAAATGAAGGTGGATGAGGCGGCCCCTCTCTTGGAATGGCTCTGGATGAGCCAAAAGAAAATGACAGCGTGTTCGATATCGAGGGGTTTCAATACGTTGTTGACAATGATCTTTTTGAAAAAGCAAAACCCATCAAGGTAGATTTTCTAAATATTGGCTTTAAGATCGATTCAAAATTAGAGTTTGGCGCTGCCTCCGGGTGCGGCGGTTGTTCATGCGGCTGAAAAAAATCCAAAGAAATAAGAGGGCGGCGAGAAATGATGCCGCCCTTTTATGTTTATTCAAATCATGATGACAATCTTTAGCAGTGCTTCTTGATAGCGTCTTCTTTAGATATTTTCTTTACGTATTCGCTCCGACATAAAAACATTTTCAAACGGCCTTGATTGGGAATGGCTTCTCCGCAGGTTTAAGAACCGAGATACCGCGTCGATCCAAAACTTTTTCACCCTTCATAATCAGTTATTTGACGGAATCGTCAATACGTGTAATTTAACAGATTAAAATCATGGAGGTAAGTATGAAATATCTGATAACCGGCGGCACCGGTTTCGTCGGTCGGCATCTATCGAATTTCCTTCTGAAAAGGGGCCATGAGGTTATCGCCGTGGGGCTGCGTGCAACACCGGAAATTGCTCAGCAAGAAACGTTTCGTTACATCTCTGCTGATACCAGTCAGCCGGGAGACTGGCAAGACGCTGTTAACGAAGCAGACGCAGTTTATAATCTTGCGGGAAAAACGATCTTTAAACGATGGACGGAATCATACAAACAACTGATCTATGATAGCCGAATATTGACAACTCGCAATATCGTCGACGCCTTGCCCAAAAATAAACAAATTACGCTCTGCAGCACATCCGCAGTGGGATATTATGGAAACCGGAACGATGAAACGCTTACGGAAGATTCGACAGGTGGTGATGATTTTCTTGCAAGGGTTGGGTTCGATTGGGAAGGGGAAGCATTTAAAGCAGAAGAAAAAGGGATACGGGTTGTGATGGCAAGGTTTGGTATTGTGTTGGGTAAAGATGGTGGGGCAATGGCCAAAATGATGCCTGCTTTTAAGTCTTTTACAGGTGGCCCACTTGGAAGTGGTATGCAATGGTTCCCCTGGATACACATGGCTGATATATTGTCTGCCCTCATGTTTATTGTAGAAAACAGAGACATCAAAGGGCCTGTCAATTTTACGGCACCGAATCCGATTAGAAACCGGGAATTAGCAAAGACATTGGGGAAAGTTCTGAAAAGACCTGCGTTTTTGTCTGTCCCTGGTTTTATGATCCGGTTAGCGATGGGAGAATTTGGTAATACCTTGCTTGCCAGTCAGCGAGCAGTCCCTGAAAAGCTGCTAAAGCATGGGTTTACGTTCCGATTTGCAGAACTCGAAGACGCGATTCGTGATATTGTAAAAGGGCAAGAGTGATGGGGCTTATTGCCTTTTATCAAAGCCTGAGGTACAGTCAATGGTGCCGTTTTTTCTAAGGAATTGAATGGGTCGGTATTGAAAATAATGCGGGGATTTCGAAAAGTTATCCCAAAGTTTGGATCACTCTGACATTGTGAGCTCTGCCGCTGGGCTTCTCGCAACGACCTTGTGGGAAATTTTCGGAATCTGCGATAATTCTTATGCGTGGGTGAACGATGCAGCCATTTATCATTGTCGTCATCGTCGTTGCCATTGCTTTTGTCCTTTGGTGGTTTCTTTCTTCTAAAAACCGATCGTCGAATGATGCGACGGAAACCTTCGTATGTTCAGAATGCGGGGAACAACATTGTAACTGTCATAAAGAAAAGCGTCCCCCTTAAATTATATCGTCACCCATCCGATTGCGTGATGTGTGTCGCAAACGAAATGTTTCTAGTGGAAAACGAAGCGGTTATGAGCTGTTTGTTTCGAATGACAATGCAGTTGTGAGTGAGATCGGGAAACGAGATTTCACGGAGGAGACATTATGGCGGATATTATGGATATACTCAGGAGCCGGCGAAGCGTGCGTAAATACGATAATAAGGATGTTGCCGAAGATGTCATCAATCAAATTTTGGAGGCAGTGAAATGGACGCCTTCCTGGGCCAACACGCAATGCTGGGAAATTATTTGGATTAAAGACAAAACCATTAGAGAAAAACTACAGGCGACCATGAGTAAGGGAAACCCGGCCACAACCTCCATATTGAATGCGCCCGTGCTGCTGGCCTTGTGTGCGAAACTACAACGCTCAGGATACTACAAAGGGGAGGTTTCTACAAAGTTTGGAGACTGGTTCATGTATGATCTTGGGCTTGCCAATCAGACACTTTGTCTTGCGGCCGAGAATTTTGGCCTCGGAACCGTGATCGTCGGGCTGTTCGACCATAACAAAGCAAAAGACATTTTGAGGATGCCTGCC
Source organism: Deltaproteobacteria bacterium (assembly GCA_024644775.1). The sequence continues at coordinate 16,417 of JAHEHB010000008.1, read as the reverse complement.
GAATATGAAATTGTAACCCTAATACCCATGGGATACCCCGCCAAGAAGCCGTCGGCTCCAAAACGAAGAGAGGTGACCGAATTTTTACATCGAGACATGTTTTAAATAGATTAGAATACCCCCTTTCATTGCAACCCCGCCTCTTTGTACATATATTGAAATAAACGTGTTGGTGGGCCAGTTAACCCGTTTGCCAGTTATCCTGTGATAAAAAAATTCGTGTATGCAATCATCACTGGTAAACCGGCCCACGGGCCAACAGGCAGGCCCCATTTCGAATAAGGAGAACACAATGCACTCAAATCGTTTGATTCATGAGAAAAGTCCTTATCTGCTCCAGCACGCTCACAACCCTGTTGACTGGTATTCATGGTCGAATGAGGCTTTTGAGTATGCCAAGGCAGAAAACAAACCGATTTTTCTTTCCATCGGGTATGCGACGTGTCACTGGTGTCATGTGATGGAAAAGGAGTCTTTTGAAGATGAGGAGGCTGCAAACTATCTGAATGACACCTTTGTCTGCATCAAAGTGGATCGAGAAGAGCGGCCGGATATCGATGCCGTTTATATGGCAGCGTGTCAAATGTTGACCGGAAGCGGCGGATGGCCTCTTACGATTTTTATGACACCGGATAAGCGCCCTTTTTTTGGAGCCACCTATATTCCTAAGCTAAACCGGTTCGGTCGACCGGGGTTGATAGACCTCTGCCAGCGGATCAAAACGATCTGGACAACTGAAAAGGAAAAGGTATTGACCTCTGCAGATAAAGTTTCCGAAAATCTTGGCAAGGCGTTTTTATTTTCTCCGGATGAGGAGTTGGATAAATCTGTGCTTAAAAAGGCCAACAGCCTGTTGGAAATCAACTTTGACTCCCGCTTTGGTGGCTTCGGTTCCGCACCCAAGTTTCCGACACCCCATCAATTTCTATTTCTACTTCGCTACTACCACCGCACCAATAACGAAACATCACTTGAAATGGTTAAAAAAACGTTAACTGCCATGCGGTTGGGCGGAATCTGGGATCAGGTGGGGTTTGGTTTTCACCGATATTCGACCGACAAACAGTGGTTGGTGTCACATTTTGAAAAAATGCTGTACGATCAAGCCCTGCTGGCACAGGCTTATCTTGAAACGTATCAGATCACAAAAGATCCTTTCTATTCCAGGCCCGCTGAAGAAATTTTCACGTACGTGCTTCGCGATATGACATCCGATGAAGGTGCTTTTTTTGCAGCTGAAGATGCAGACAGTGAAGGTGAAGAAGGAAAGTTTTATGTTTGGACTATTGAAGAATTCCGCCGGCTACTTGGTGAAGACGCCGCTCCATGGGAACGGATCTTCAATTTGAAAAAAGAGGGTAATTTTTTGGAAGAGGCAACGGGTCATAAAACCGGCACAAACATTTTGCACTTGGACATGTCTTTGAGCCAATGGGCAAAAGAGACCGGTGTAAAAGAACATGAGCTTGAGCAGCAATGGGCGGCGGTTCGAGAAAAATTATATCTTGAAAGAGAAAAGCGGATTCATCCGCTGAAAGACGACAAGGTATTAACAAATTGGAACGGTTTGATGATCGCTGCGTTTGCCATAGGAGCCCGGATACTTGATGAACCGAAATATGCAGAAGCTGCTGAACGAGCCGCACACTTTGTCTTAACAAAAATGAGGGATGACCAAGGCCGGCTTTTTCATCGTTACAGAGACGGAGAAACCGCTATTATCGCCAATGCAGAAGACTACGCCTTTTTCGTCCATGGTTTGTTGGAGCTTTACGGAACAACCTTTGATCCGAACTATCTCCAAGCGGCTATTGACCTACAGAATAAAATGCTGTCCGATTTTTGGGATGAAACAAACGGCGGTTTTTTTCTAACTGAAAAAGGCAGCAAAGATCTCCCGGTTCGGCCGAAAGAATTGTATGACGGCGCCATCCCATCTGCAAATTCCGTCGCACTGTTCAATCTACTGCGTCTTTCCCGAATGACGGGAGTTCCGGCATGGGAGCAAAAAGCATCTGAGCTGACAAAAGCATTTTCCGGAACAGTAAAAAAACAGCCGACCGCTTTTACGTATTTCCTAATGGGATTGGACTTTGCCATCAGCGAGAGTCGCGAGGTGGTGGTTGCCGGGAGTACAGATGCTCTGGATACCAAGGAAATGCTCGGCGCGTTGAACAAACATTTTTCACCCAATAAGGTCATCCTATTCAAATCTGATGAACACAGCCAGAAACTTTCGGAGATCGCCGGATATACAGATGGACTGCAGCTCGTTCAGGGGAAAGCCACCGCTCATGTGTGCAAAGGCTTTAATTGTAAAGAACCCACAACGGATCTTGAAACAATGGTCAAAAAGGTTCTTGAGAATGTAGACCTACAGCGTTCGTAATACAGTTTTCGTAACTTGGGCAATCCAGAGCTACGCCGGTATCAGGCCACAAAGATGATTAAAAAACTGGGTAACAGGTGCCAATAAAGATGGGCCGGGAGGCTGGGATGCTGGAAAGCCCGGAGGTTGGGACGCGGAAACCTTTAAACGCCTAACACCACCAATGCATCTACGGCAATGGGATGGCCTTCCTTGATAATGAGCGGATTTACATCGATTTCACGAATTTCCTGATGATCCAGTCCGATTTGCCCGAGGGCCATAAGGCATTTGCAGAGCATGTCACGATCGACGGGTGTCATTCCTCGAAATTCAGAAAGAATCCTGTTTCCCTTAATCTCCAGCATCATCTCAATGGCATCCTGTCGAGATATTGGGGCGGCGCGAAAGGATACATCGCTAAGTGCTTCGGTAAAAACGCCTCCCAAGCCAAACATCACACAGGGCCCAAATTGAGGATCCCGAATCATACCGATAACAAGTTCACGATCGCCTTGAACCATTTCCTGAACTAAAAAACCACCCTTCTCCCACTGAACCTTACCTTGCATCCGGTTGAATGCCTCAGACAGATCCGATTCATTCCTCAACTCTAATTCAATCAGCCCGGTTTCGGTTTTATGAGCCACTTCCGGGGAACATGCCTTCAGCGCCACCGGGTACCGGATTTGTGATGCTGCCGATAACGCTTCTTTCAAGTCTTTTGTCAGTGTTTCTTGTACCGTCGGAATACCATAGGCAGACAGGATCTGTTTGCTTTCGTATTCTGACAATTGGTGGTGTCCGTTTGCCTGCGCTGCATTTAATAGCTGGTTTATATCTGTCATAAAAATTCCACTCTCCTTATATATCAGAAGGTACGACCAATTCGTGAATCACCCTCGCATCATTAATAGGTCGCGAAACTTTCCTTACTGTTTTGACGTTTCATTAGCTTGTGGCATCGATACAAAACGGACAGAACTTCAAAGGGTTCCTCAATTAACGGGAATGTAGGAATTCCTCTGGTTTCCAAGTATTCCTTCGCTGAATCCATATGTTTTTTTTGGGAACTGAACGTGATGTAAATGGGTTTTTCAGGATATTTCTCAGCCAGATCTACGATAAACCCTAAATCCGGCACACCGGTTTCGTCGGTAATCATCAATATGGGAACCACCGCGTCGATATTGGGATCCTTTAGTACCGCTTCCATTGCTTCGCCATAGGCAAACTCGAATCCATGAACAAGCGCAGACGGCCAAATATCCACCGGGTTTCGCATTCGTATATAGGGTGGGCTAATTTCTTGCAGTCGTTTTTGGGTGTTTGGTTCTAAATCAGGAACATCCAAATGCCACTGCAGTCGGCAAAGATCGGTTAGAACGACCAGCATCGCACCGGATGGTGCCATAAAGCTAACCCGGTTTCCTTTGGGCAGCGGCATGGCAGACAGGGCCTTTGCTGCCAAAAAGAGGTGAGAATATCTATGAATACGGGTGATTCCTGCCTGCTTGAGTACGCCGTCTATGATGCGGTCATCTGAGGCCAATGCGGCTGTATGGGCCACGGCTGCTTGTGCGCCTTCTGAAGTGCTGCCGCCTTTAAGAAGAATGACCGGTTTGGTCCGGGTCACCTTGCTGGCAATATTTAGAAAACGCCTGGGGTCCTTGAAGCTTTCCAAGTACATGAAGATGGCATGGGTTTCAGGATCATCTGCATAATACTCGAGCACATCGCTTTCATTCACATCTACCTTGTTGCCAAGACCCACGACACGGGCCACACCAAAATGTTCCCCCGACGCGATGTAGCGCATGGTGTGTGTTGCAAAATTTCCCGTTTGGGCGATATAGGAAATGTTGCCTTTTGGAATTTTTCCCAACGGAAAAAAACTGGAGGTAAAATTTGCGGGGGTCGAGGAATGTCCGGATGTATTCGGTCCGATAACTCGGGCACCGGTTTCACGAATCGCCCCAATCAGCTCATTCTGAAGCTTTACGCCTCCGGAATCCAATTCTGAAAAACCGCCGGCTGCCAAGACGATGGACCGAATTCCCTTTGCGGCGCAATCTCTGATCGCCTTAGGGTTTAGCTTCGCCGGCAGGATGACAATTGCCAGATCAATGCCTTCCGGAAGATTCTGAATAGACGGATAGACCTCCATTCCCATGATCTCACCGCCCTTTGGATTTACCAGATAAAGCGCACCGTTATATTCATTGGCGAGGATATTTTGAAGGACATCGTTTCCAGCCTTTCCCTTGGCGGCAGATGCACCGATGACCGCTACACTTTTTGGATAAAAAAACTTATGGAGCGTATTGGACACGATATCTCCTTTCGATGTTTCGGTTCGATAAAAAAGCTACTTATCAGGGCGTTAATCAAGAATCAACCATATCAAATTTGTGTTGACCGATTTGGGATACCTATTATAGACATTCTAATATTTAAAAGGAGGCTCGTTTTATGTCTAAACGCATCGATATTGGGAGTGAAACCTTTTCCGAAGCAATATACGAACTCATTCGCCGCACGGCATGCGAACTTCCGGAAGATGTCATTGCGGCATTGGAAAAGGCCCGCTCGGAAGAAGAACCGGGGTCCACGGCAGATCTTATTTTATCGATTTATTTGAAAAATGTAGAAATGGCCAAAGAAAATTGGAAGCCTGCCTGTCAGGACACAGGAACGCCCATATTTTATATTTCCCATCCTGAGGGCCTCTCAAAGAGGGAGATGACGAGTATCATCCACGATCTATTGGCGCGTGCGACCCGTGAGCAATACTTAAGACCCAATGCGGTACATCCCGTAACCGGGAAAAACACTGGTATTAACGTCGGAGAAGGTTTTCCCGGAATTTACTTTTCCGAATGGGATGATCCGGCCCTTGAAATTTCACTAATGTTAAAAGGTGGCGGCTGTGAAAACGTGGGACGACAATATAGCCTTCCCCACGTAGAACTCGACGCTGGAAGAGATCTTGAAGGGGTTCGTCGTGTTGTGCTTGATGCCGTTCGAAAAGCAGAAGGTAAGGGATGCCCGCCGGGGATTCTGGGTGTCTGTGTTGGTGGCGATCGAGGCTCGGGATACGTGGAATCGAAACACCAGTTGTTGCGGAGTATAGACGATGTCAATCCGGATCCGACGCTAGCGGAACTGGAACATCAGATACTGGCGGATGCCAACCAGTTGGGCATTGGTCCCCAGGGACTCGGCGGTAAAACGACGCTGCTGGGTGTAAAAATCGGCACCCGGCATCGCGTCCCTGCCAGTTATTTTGTAACCGTTACGTACATGTGCTGGGAACATCGCAGGCGAATATTAAAGATTGAAACCGATGGATCCTTTGAAATCAAATAAGGAATAGAAAATGAAGAATTTAACGATACCGATTTCAGAAAAAGAGATACTCGCATTAAAGGTGGGGGATGCCGTTCAGATTTCAGGGGTTGCCACTACCGGAAGAGATGCTGCCCACAAATATATGGTAGAAACGCTGATCGAGGGGCAGACGTCTCTATCTTCAGAAGATCAAAAAATGGTTGACGAACTGCGCTCTATTCTAAACGGAGGGGCAATATACCACAGCGGTCCTATTGTGCGAGACGATGCAGGAAAGTGGCGTATTGTATCCTCAGGTCCCACGACGAGTATCCGTGACGAGATATACCAGGACAAGGTTATAGAAGCCTTCGGTGTGAGAGTCGTTATCGGTAAGGGCGGCATGGGACCCCGCACGCTTGCCGCCTGCAAAAAATTTAAGGCAGTCTATTTGCATGGTATCGGCGGTGCAGGGGTCTATAACGCCGCAACGATGGTTGATGTAATCGATGTATTTAAAAGCGAAGAATTTGGGTTGCCTGAGGCATTTTGGAAGATTCGGTTTAGTAATTTCACCGGTATTGTCACCATGGATGCCCATGGTCGAAGCTTGCATGAGGAGCTAACCAACGACGTTGACACGCGTTTTGAATCTATAATTTCTGAGGAGGAAAAGCATTCATGAAAGAACTTCGAATTGCGGCGATTCCCGGTGACGGGATTGGTAAAGAGGTCATTCCGGCAGGGATTCAGGTGCTGAAAGTCGTAGAGGAATGCGAGGGCTCGTTTCAGATTCAATTTGAGATGCTTCCCTGGGGATGTGACTACTACCATGAGTACGGCCGGATGATGGCGGAAGACGGCCTGGAGACGCTGCGAAAATATGATGCCATTTTTTTCGGTGCTGTGGGCCACCCCTCTGTACCGGATCATATTTCACTTTGGGGGTTGCGTTTGAATATTGTTCAAAGATTTGATCAATATGCCAATGTTCGGCCTGCACGAATACTACCGGGAATCACGAGTCCGCTGAGAGATCGGGGGTCTGAGGATCTTGATTGGATTATTGTCCGCGAAAACACTGAAGGAGAGTATGCCGGGGTGGGGGGAAGAGCCCATCGAGGGTTACCTGAAGAAGTGAGCATGGATGTAGCGGTATTTACGAAAACAGGGGTGCGCCGCATTATGAAATTCGCGTTTGACCTGGCCCGCAAGCGTCCCAAGAAGCATCTTACACTGGTCACCAAATCAAATGCACAACGCCACGGTATGGTCATGTGGGATGAAATATTTTCAGAGCTCACAGAAGATTACACCGACATTACAACCGATAGAATGCTGGTGGATGCGGTGACCACGCGCATGGTGCTAAGCCCCGATACGCTTGATGTGCTGGTGGCAACCAATCTGCACGCTGATATTTTGTCTGATCTTGCCGCGGCGCTTTCCGGCAGCTTAGGCATTGGAGCGACTGCAAATCTTAATCCGGAAAAAATGTATCCTTCACTGTTTGAACCGATTCACGGTTCTGCTTTCGATATCATGGGAAAAGGGATTGCCAACCCCATTGGTACGTTCTGGACTGCTGTGTTGATGTTGGAGCATTTGGGCGAAAAACAGGCCTCGGCGAATTTGATGAAAGCGATTGAGACACTTACTGATTCCGGCGAAAATCTTCCAAAAGACCTTGGTGGCAGTGGGACCACCACGCAGGTTGCCGATGCGGTATGTGACGCCGTCAGAAAAGCCTATGAAAACGTCTAACCAAAGCTATTTGAAATTTTTAATGTCGAATTGTGAATTAATGTATTCTGTCTATTTTTTAGAACGATAGCATGCCTTTATTTAAAATTAAAAATTAAGAATTCATAATTGGATTTCCGCAATCAACCGAATTCATATACTATTTGATTATAGTGAGGGATTAACTCTCAGATCTAATTTGTTAGAATTTAATGCCCGATATTCTCCTCATACAGCCACCTATCAGGGATTTTTATCTCACCGCCAAACGAACCATTCCTTATGGCCTTGCTTCAATCGCAGGGGTTTTAATCCGAGAAGGATTCTCTGTAGAAATCTTCGATAGCCTTGCAACCTCAAAAGCGCGCGTTATCGATTTACCGAGGGAGATGAACTATTTGCATCACTATTATGCACGTCCGGACCATTCTCCGTTTCGATTATTTCACAAATATCGGCATTATGGATATCGATATGGACATATCGGAGAAATCGCAAAGGCATCGGGCGCATTCCTGGTGGGAATTTCTGCACTATTTACATCGTATATCGACGAAGCACTCCAAACCGCCCAGGCTGTTAAGACATGTCTACCGAATTGTAAGGTGGTCGTCGGCGGCCATCATCCCACCCTATTGCCGGAAAGTGTGATGGCATCCAGTGCGGTTGATTTTGTTCTTCGGGGAGAAGGCGAAGCCTCCATGCCACTGCTTGCAAAGGCGCTTAAAAATGGTTCGGCAATTCACAATATTCCCGGCATCGTTTACCGCAATTCGAATGGAACTACGCATATAAGTGAACCAGCTACCATGGAAGACGTAACAACCTGTCCACCACCGGCCACTCATTTGTTAAAACGCACGTTTTATCAGAGAGGAAACACCGGCAGTGCAGTGGTTGTTGCCAGCCGAGGATGTCCGATGAACTGCTCCTACTGTTCGGTGAACGCATCATCCTATCAGGCCTACAGAAGACGGGGTGTTGATGATGTTATTCAAGAAATAGAGACAGCCGTTACTCGTAACAGCGCGAACTTCATTGATTTTGAAGACGAAAATCTTTCTTTGGATCGAAAATGGTTTTTGCAACTGCTGTGTGAACTCCAAACCCGATTTAAGAGATACCACATAGAGCTTCGAGCCATGAATGGGCTTTATCCGCCGACGTTGGACGACGAGATTATCTATGCGATGAAACAGGCAGGGTTTAAGACCCTTAATCTTTCCCTTGGTACTGTTTCCTTGGGTCAACTGAAGCGATTTCATCGGCCTGATGTGACACATTCATTTGACAACGCACTTCAGTTTGTCGAAAAACACAAACTTGAAGCGGTCGGCTATATTATCGCGGGTGCGCCGTTTCAGACACCCGAAACATCTATCGAGGATCTACTTTTTCTTGCAAAACGGCGCGTGCTTGCCGGCGTTTCTATTTTCTACCCCTCTCCGGGAAGTGCAGATTACCGATTGTGTGGACGGATAAACGTTCTTCCTAAACACTTTTCTTTAATGCGTTCCAGTGCACTGCCGATTTCTCATTTTACGACACGCGAACACGCCATTACTATTCTTAGACTGGGAAGAATTCTGAATTTCATGAAATCTCTTCTGGACAATGGATTCAAGTTGCCGGACCCCGAGCCGTTTAAAGAAGCGAAGATACTCAATTTGAAAGATCGAACGGAAATCGGCATCAAGCTCCTTCAATGGTTTTTTTACGATGGAAAAATAAGAGGGGTGGTACCCGACGGCGCGGTGTATGAACATGCGGTTTCCACCGATTTAACGCTGCCGTTTATCGATGGTCTAAACCGGATACACATCAGAGGTGTCCGCGGTATGTGATGGGAGTTGAAAGGTTTATAGAATGTGAAAGGAGAACACCATGTCTAGTAATGAAATTTGCTTTATGACAGCCACAGATCTCGTCCAAAAGATACGGACAAAAGCGCTTTCTGCAAAAGAGGTGATGGATGCTCACCTGGATCAAATCGAACGGATAAATCCAAAGGTGAATGCAGTGGTCACATTTCTTCCGGAAATAGCCGCTAAAGGTGCAAAAGCCGCAGACGAGATGTTGGAAAAGGGAGGTGAGGTCGGACCGCTGCATGGCCTGCCGGTCGCCCACAAAGATTTGGCTGAAACAAAAGGGATCCCGACAACTTACGGCTCTCCCATTTTTAAAGATTTTATTCCGGATCGAGATGCGCTCATCGTCGAACGTCTGAAAAATGCCGGAGCGATCACTTTCGGGAAAACAAACACCCCCGAATTCGGCGCGGGATCACAGACCTTTAACGAAGTCTTTGGTGAAACCCTTAATCCGTATGATCTCACCCGGACATGCGGTGGCAGCAGTGGGGGGGCTGCGGTGGCCTTGGCCTGCGGAATGTTGCCAATTGCGGATGGCAGTGACCTCGGTGGATCGTTGCGGAATCCGGCGAACTTCTGCAATGTGGTGGGATTTCGCCCCTCTGCAGGTCGAGTTCCGTCCTGGCCGACGCTGGCAGGCTGGTTTTCGTTATCTGTAAAAGGCCCCATGGCCCGTACGGTTCAAGATACAGCCTTGATGTTGAGTGCCATTGCAGGGCCCGATCCGCGTTCCCCCATTAGTATTCGAGAGCCGGGAGGCATATTTGGCCAACCCCTGGACAGAGACTTTAACGGCGTTCGGGTGGCATGGAGTCCTGATTTTGGAGGACTGCCGGTGGATACACGGATTATGGCGGCAATTGAGAAGCAGCGGAGTGTATTTGAGTCGTTGGGATGCGTCCTGGAAAAAACTGAGCCTGATTTTACGGATGCTGATGAGATTTTTAAGATCTGGAGGGCCTGGGTGTTTGAGCTTTCCCATGGCGAACTGCTTAAGGAGCGCCGGGACGATATGAAAGACACGGTGATCTGGAATATCGAAGCCGGTATGAAATTAACAGGACCGGAAATTGGAAGGGCTGAGGTAAAACGCACGAAATTATTCCATCGTATACGTGAATTTATGGAGACACACGAGTTTTTAATTCTACCTGTCAGCCAGGTTCCGCCGTTTGATATAAAGCAAAGATATATTACCGAAATTAATGGCATCAAAATGGAAACTTATATTGACTGGATGAAATCCTGTTACTATGTTTCGGTAACCGGCCATCCTGCCATTTCAGTGCCGTGCGGGTTTACACCGGAAGGGTTGCCTGTGGGCGTTCAAATTGTTGGACGCTATCAAGATGACTGGGGGGTGTTGCAACTCGCGCATGCATACGAGCAGGCAACGGAGTTTTGGAAACAGAAACCACCCATTGCAGAATGAACTAACCGCCGCTGCAATCATTACATTAAGCAGGGGTTCGAGCAATGGATTCTACCTCAAACGGTTAAATATTGGAGGGACATTCCATGAAAACGCGAAAACTGGGGAACACGGATATGGAAATTACAGAAATCGGTCTTGGTACCAATTATATGGGGGGCCATAACCTGTATGAAAACGTCGATGAAGCAGTGGGCGTCCGAATCGTTCAAAACGCGGTCGATCTTGGCATTACGTTTATTGATACGGCCGATATATATGGAATGGGGCGTTCCGAAGAGCTTGTGGGAAAGGCGTTGGAGGGGCGAAAGGATACGGTCGTCATTGCCACAAAGGGTGGGAATATGTTTGACGGGGTATCCCGCACCGGAGTCAGCAATGACCCGGCCTATCTCCGAGAGGCATTGGAAGCATCTCTTAAGCGGCTTGGCAGGGATTATATAGATCTTTACTATATTCACAGACCGGATGAGAAAACGCCCCCTGAAGAAGCCTTTGGCGCTTTGATGCGATTTAAAGAAGAAGGATTGATACGGGCCGCAGGGGTTTCGAATTTTGATTTGCCGGCGCTAAAAGAGGCGATAAAAGCGGGGCCTATTGCTGCCCTGCAGTCCCGATACAATATCCTTCAAAGAGAGGTGGAAGCAGAAATTCTCCCATTTTGCACGGACAATGAAATTAGTTTTATCCCCTGGGGTCCTTTGGCTTTTGGCTTGCTCGGTGGGAAATATACACACGATTTCAGGCTTCCCGAAAACGACTGGCGTCACAATAGCGGTGTTTTCGGTTCGGATGTATTTGAGCGGAATTTGGATGTTGTCGATCAACTAAAGACGATTTCGGCGAAGAAAGGCGCCTCAATAGCGCAGTTGTCGATCCAGTGGTTGTTGGCGAAACCGGCGGTTGGATCGGTGATTGCCGGTGCAAAACGCGTTGACCAGCTGGAGCAGAATACACAGGCCGAGGGACTATCATTGACACGGGATGAAATTACCCGGATCGATGCCCTGATAAATTGAAGTCGGAGTAGCAAATAGCCCCAGATCGTTTGTTGGAGCGACTCTATTCGGGAAACAATGATATGTCTGAATGATGGTTACGATTTCAGGGAAGGCGGCAGCTTCTCTAACGCGGTCAACAGCCGATCCACGTCTTCCGTCGTATTATACAAATGAGTGGACACCCGCACGCGGGCGACGCCGGCATAGCCCCCCCAAACCTGAATGCCGTTTTCGGCCAACGATTCTACAACATCGTCGATGTGTGGGGTCATAAAGCAGATGTTACCGGCACGCTCGGCCGGTGCCTGTGGGGTCATGAGCTCCATTCCCAATTCTTTGAGTCCTTCCCATACGCGGCCACTCAAGTGAAGCACGTGCTCTTCGATGGCTGATGTTCCGATACGGAGAATTTGATCAAGTGCATTTTCCAGCATATACACGCTGATAAAACTGTGATTTGCCGGTTCAAACCGGTCGGCATCCGGCCGGAGTGTAAATTTTGTGGGTTCCCGCCAGTCCGGGATCGATACTCCAGAGTGCCAGCCCAAAAAGGGGGGATCAAATTCCGTCAATCGTTGGCGGTTCCAATAAAAAAGCGCCACACCGTGCGTCGCCAAAAGCCATTTATAGCAGCTTGTCACCAATATATCTGCATACATTGCCTCAACGGGAATCACGCCCGCTGCATGAGTGGAATCGACGCAAAGAAGGGCGCCGGAGGAACGAACGATCCGGGAAAGTTCCTTTAGCGGAATACGCTGACCCGTAAAATAACTGACCTGGCTGATTGCCACTAATTTCGTGCGATCGTCAATTGCGCTTTCAATAGCCTTCATTGAAATATACCAGTTCTGGTTTCGAACAATACGAATCTCCACACCTTTTTCCTCAAGCCGTGTCCAGGGAAGAATTTCAGACGGAAATTCTACATCGCATATAACGACATTGTCACCCGGCTGCCAGGTTAAACCATAAACCAGAATATTAATCCCCTCCGAACTGGAAGAGAGAAGGGCGATATCTTCGGGCACTACGTGAAAAAGTTCGGCAGCTTTCTCTTTGCAGCGGCTCACGGTTCCATCCATCCGGGTTCGACTCGTTTCCCCCAGTGCCTTATCGGCCAAAAAACGGCCGATGGCCTCCTGATGCGATTTCAGTGAAGGCGTTTCTCCACCTGCGGCAAGATGGACCATGTTTTCAAGTCCGATAAACTCTGACCTTGGTATCAATCCTTTCGAGTGACTTTTGGCTTTTTCCATTTTTATCCGATTCCTTTACAGTCGTTACAATATACTTTTTATACGCCCCCTTTGATTTGCGATGATGAAAGGTGTCTGAGTATGAATGCAGGTTGTAGAAAAAAGGCAATACTACAAATATATTTCCGGATTAACAATATTAAAGGGTTCTTCTCCATCCATCACCTTTAAAATTTCCTCTGCTGCCATCACGGCCATTCTGGACATGGCTTCGTTTGTGTTGGCCGCGGTGTGCGGCGTCACGATTACTTTCTCATGGTTCAGCAGTTCATTATCCTGCTTGGGAGGTTCCTTTTCAAGCACATCAAGCGCCGCTCCTTGAATCCAACCGCTATTCAATGCAGCGAAAAGCGCGGGTTCATTTACGATCCCGCCCCGTGCCGTATTAATCAAAAAGGCGGTTTCCTTCATCATCTTCAGTTCTTTTTCATCGATCATATCCTTTGTCTGGGGTGTCAGGGGGCAATGAATGGATACGAAATCGGAGTTTTTTAACAACGCCTCCAGGGATTCAACCCGCAGGGCGCCGACAGCGGTTGCATACGCATCCGTGGCATACGGGTCATATGCAATCGCATTCATATGAAATGCAAGCCGACCCATACGCACCACTTCGCTTCCAATGCGGCCGATTCCGATGATCCCAAGTGTTTTACCCCATATATCCATACTGGTAACCTGCTTGAAGCCCTGGTATGTATCGGTCTTCAAAGCATTGTTTATCGGAAACAGTTTTTTTGCGAGAGCTAGTATCACAGCAATGGTAGATTCCGCCACGGAAGTTGAGTTGGCATATGGGGTTACAACCACTGGTATTTTCCGTTTAGACGCTGCAGCCACGTCGATGTTATCGTACCCGACACCATGCTTGGCAAGGATCTTAAGATTCGCTGCCATATTAATTATCTTTTCATCGAATATGGATAGTCCCACCAAAACACCCTGTATATCTTTGATGGCGTCCTCCAGGGATTCTTCGCCATCGCGATGGTACCGAACGATTTCGATATTCGACACCCTTTCAAAGACCCGTAGTCCATCATCATGAATCGGTGGTACGTCGATTAGTATCCTCTGTTTGGTCATCGTTCCTCCTGTGAAGTTTTATAAATAAGCGTATCGATCCTTTTTCGGTGGTTGAATGGATTTTGTTTTTGTCTTTAAAGAAGATCCTTAATATCCTGTTTATCCCGTCTAAATAACAGAATACAGAATGAATCCAATTCCAATGCTTTCATATTTTTGGATTACTCACCTTGGTCAAAATCCGCTGCGACCCGGTTTCTTAAATCCTCTGACAATAAGTAGTCGTATGCGGTCATGGCAAGCATTTTTGCGGCATTCAGGGCGGCCTCTCGTCCCAACGTGCTGACAGTTGCTTCGCAGAAACCAACGGAGTGGCCCGGAATACCCGAATTACTGTCCACAATCGCTAAATATGGATGAATAGCGGGAAGATAATGGCTGAGATTACCGATATCTGAAGATCCCCTGTGCCCATCATCCTCATCGATTGATATTCCCAACGCTTCCATGTTGGCTTTTACCGCTGCTTCCAAAGCAGGATTTCGTTTGATGGGATCGAGTTTCGGTTGGTCGATTTCGATTTTTACCTCGGTGCCGGTCGCCAGTGCTGCCCCTTCAGCGCACTTTTTTACCCGTTCGAAAAGCGCTTCACGATACGCGATACTGGCAGCCCTGACATAGAAAAGGCCGGCTGCATAGTCGGGGATAATATTCGGCGCCTCTCCGCCGTGGGTGATGACACCGTGAATACGGCCGTCCGGCCGCAGGTGTTGGCGGAGGGAATTCATGCTGGTGTATGCCACAACGATGGCATCTAATGCGTTGAGGCCCTTGTCCGGCGAGCCTGATGCGTGGGCGGTTTTCCCGAAAAACTCTATTTTAAATTTTATACGCCCCAGTGAATTTTTAGCCGGCAGATTTGAGTCGCTCGGGTGAAACATCATGGCAGCATCCATCTCTTTAAAGATGCCTGCTTCTGCTAGTTTCACTTTTCCGCCACCCCCTTCTTCCGCCGGCGTTCCAACAACGGCCATACTGCCGGCTGCATCTTCCAATATATCTTTGAGTACGATGCCGGCTCCCAGACTGGCGGCGGCAATCAGGTTGTGTCCACATCCATGACCGATTCCGGGTAATGCATCATATTCCGTCAGAATTGCCACTGTTGGGCGGCTCGGCTGCGAACCGGCCGGTCGGGCCAGGAACGCCGTTTTGACGCCTCCTACCCCCTTTTCTACTGTGAAGCCGTGTCCACTTAGCACATTACTTAGATGTTCACAGCCTTTAAATTCCTGATACGCGATTTCGGGATTATCCATTAGCCAGTCGCTTATGGCGAATATATCTTTGGATATCCCGTCCACGCCGTTACAAATTCGTTCTTTTGTCTGATCCATATATGCCTCCTTTCATTCGTTCGCTATTAGCTGACATTAAAGACTTTAAAGGTCAAGTGGAAATCATCAGATAAATTCATTGACGAAAAAGAAAGGGGTCAGTCAATCCGAATATAAACATCTTGCCTCTGCCGCTTAACTGTGGCAATTGATTTATTATCGATTAAAGAAGGTTTTGGATCAGGAAAGGAGACGTGGTACGGATTATCAGAATGTAAATGAGATGAAATCAAAGGAACTATTAAGGGAGGATTTTCGATAACATGCGTGAATTAAAAGCCGTTGTAACAGGAGGCACTCGTGGGATCGGTTTTGGTATTGCAGAATCTCTGATAAAACGGGGTGCGTCTGTGGCCATCACCTATCGAAGTAACGAAGCGGATGCATTGGCTGCTAAAGAAACGCTTGAGGGCTTTCTATCGAATGGCCAAAAAGTCCTCGTGTTAAGAGGAGACAACCGGGACGCAGATCTTGTGGCAGAACAGTATCGGACCGTGAAGGACGCGTTAGGACCCATTAATGTTCTTGTTAACAACGCCGGTGTGATGCCCATAAAACCGTTTGATGACATTACCGTGAAAGACTGGGATAAGACCATAGGGGTCAACCTTAATGGCGCATTCTATTGGTGCGCAGCGGTAATACCGGATATGAAAAAAGAGCGATTTGGGCGAATTGTCAATATTGCATCCATCGCTGCACGG
This sequence comes from Deltaproteobacteria bacterium, assembly GCA_024644775.1. Next base: position 286 of record JAHEHB010000008.1, on the reverse strand, counting down.
GGTGGCGGGGTCGTGGGACCTCACTATGCGGCTTCAAAAGCAGGAATGCTGGGCTTGACCCGATATGCCGCCCGGGAGCTGGGATCTTTCGGAATTACGGTAAATGCCGTCGCACCTGCCTTTATTGAGGATGCAGGCCCGTTTATAGAGTGGTCCAGAGAAAAAATAGACGCGTTAAGAGATAAGGTCGAAGTCACCCGCATCGGCAACGTCCAGGATGTTGTCCGCGCGTTCGAATATCTGATGGATTCTTCATTTGTTACCGGTGTTACCCTGGATGTAAACG
>JAHEHB010000536.1 GCA_024644775.1 Deltaproteobacteria bacterium | reverse complement strand
TTCCACAAATTAGGCGTCACGCCGGTTATCCATGGAGCCGGAACGACGACGCGGTTCGGGGGAACCCGGATGCGACCCGAGACCATCGAGGCCATGCGGGAGGCCTCACAAGCCTTGGTGAACATCGAAGAACTGAACGAGGCGGCAGGCGAGGCCATCGCCCGGATGCTCGGTGCCGAGGCGGCGCTCGTTACCGGCGGAGCAGCCGCAGGTCTGGTGCTTCAGGCGGCTGCCTGTATCGCCGGTGACGATCCCGCCAAGATCGTCCGTCTGCCCGAAAACACCGGCATGCGAAACGAGCTGATCATCCAGCGCGCCCATCGGTTCGTGTACGATCAGGCATTCCGATTGGCGGGTGGCGTGTTGGTTGAGATTGGTTTGGGACGCCGCACGCTCCCATACGAATTGGAAAACGCCATAACGGAGAGGACGGCGGCGGTGGTCTATATATTCGCGCCCTTCATCAGCCTGCCTGGCCTCCTGCCTTTCGAGACCATCTGTGAGATTGCCCACAAACATGGGGTGCCGGTTATCGTCGACGCGGCGTCGATGTTACCGCCGCGCGAGAACCTGTATAAGCACCTGCGACAAGGTGCCGATCTGGTAATCTTCAGCGGTGGCAAGGGAATACGTGGCCCCCAGAGCACCGGTATTCTGGCTGGGCGGAAAGACCTGATTCGCGCTGCTACCCTCAATAACAGTCCAAACCAGGCTGTCGGCAGACCGTCCAAGACGTCAAAGGAAGAAATCGTCGGTCTGGTGACGGCCCTGGAACTGTTCCTGGCAGCGGACGAGGCGGCCGAGATGAATCGCTACCACGAGGTTTGTACGCACATCGTGGATGGGGTGCGCGATGTGCCGGGCATACGTGCCGTGGTGGAACAAGATTCTCTCAACCGTATCTTGCCGCAAGCCGTGGTTTACTTCGACCCTACGTGGGACGGGCCGGCGGGCCACACTATCCGGGACGCCCTTGCGGCAGGCGTACCCCATATCTATGTCCAGCAGGGTGCCCAGCAGGGTGGCTACTTCGATGAAATTGCCGTGGATCCGTTCAATCTCGAGCCCGGTGACGAAGAAATACTCACCATGCGGCTGCGCGAAGAACTCACCCGGCGTTAGCTTTTTTCCTTAATAAATTTGATAAACTCCAGAAGTCCTAAAACCGTCATGCCGGACTTGATCCGGCATCCAGAAGTCAATGAATTTACTGGATTCCGGCTTTCGCCGGAATGACATAAAAACGTGTTTTTTGACTTTTTGCGAAACCGTCAAATTTAAAAATTGAAATTAATTAAAATTACTTATCATGATACCCTGCAATGCGGTTTTTGCACACCGGCCTCATCGTTTATATCGGTAATGTCATGCATTTGCTGTGTTCAGACGGTGGACAACCGTCTTAATTCGTTCCAGCGCCTCTTTGAGAATCGAGCGGGGGCAAGCGATATTGAACCGCTCGAACCCTTCTCCTTCCGGTCCGAATAATTCCCCTTCATCCAGAAAAATCCGTGCCTCCTGCATCAGCAGCGCTTTACGGGCAGCCGGGTCGAGTCCCAATGCCCGGCAATCGACCCACACCAGATAGGTCCCTTCCGGAGGGATAATTTTTAACTGTGGCAGGTGTTCGGCCATATACGCCGACATAAACCGGTAGTTGGCTTCAATGTACTCCATGGTGGCGGTCAGCCAGGCCTCGCCGTGATTGTAGGCTGCTTCAGTGGCAACAATGCCGAACGCATTTGCACCCTTTAAGCCGTTTCGCGCTAGTATCTGAGCAAATCGTTTTCGCAAATCCGGGTTGGAGATGATGATGTTTGAGGTTTTTAATCCGGCCAGGTTGAAGGTTTTGCTGGGGGCCGTGCAGATAATACTCTGTTGGGCGAAGGTTTCGTCTATCCCGGCAAAAGGGGTGAAGGTAAATCCGTCATAGATCAGGTCACAGTGAATTTCATCGGAGACAATGAGAACGTTGTTTTCAAGGCAGATTTTGCCGAACCGGGTTAATTCCTCGGCCGTCCACACACGGCCAACCGGATTGTGGGGGCTGCATAAAATGGCCAATGTCACCGTGGGGTCGGCGGTTTTTTCAAACAAATCATCGAAATCCATACGGTAACGGCCGTTTTCGAACACCAACGTATTTGACACAATCGTGCCGTCGTTATTTTTGATTGCGTCAAAGAACGGATAGTAAACCGGTTGCTGAACGAGCACCTTCTCACCCGGCGCTAAAAAGGCCTGTACCATCATATTTATCGCCGGAACAACACCGGGTGTCAGCAGTATCCAGTCACGCTCGACGGTGTAGCCATAGCGGCGGGTCATCCAATTGATCACCGCTTCAAAGTAACCGTCTGCCGGCATTGTGTAGCCAAAGATACCGTGTTCGGCTCGGTTTTTAAGCGCCTCGATTACTGCCGGCGGTGTGGGGAAATCCATATCGGCGACCCACATCGGCAAAAGGCGGTTCTTACCGTGTTTGGGGTCGGCATGGTCGCCGTACTTCATTTGGTCACCATCGTGTAAAAACTCCCACTTTATGCTGCATGTACCGCGACGATCAATCTCTTCATCATAATTAAAGTGCATCTTTTTTTTCTTCTCCTTTGTGGTTTTTCAGAATTTTAAGATCGGGGTTGGCCACCATTTCTCCATTCGCCCGAATTTTTATACATTTTATGAAATCTTTTTCCTATAGCATTTTTTAAAAACGGTAAAAAGGCATAACCTGTTCGGATCAAACTTTTTAACAACAATGAACATGAAACACGTTCATATCACCGGAGGATTCATGTTGTGGTAAGATACCCCATTGCAAAGTTCAGTTTCAGACATTAGATTTATAAACAATTCAACTTGCTTGATTGGAGACGGTGGCTCGACCATAAGAATGGAAAAAAGGAGATGCAAATGAATTCATTTACCCGAAGGCAGTTTGTAAAAAATACGATAGCAGTCGGAGCAGGCATTGCAGGATTTCCCATGGTATTTATACCCAAAATCGATGCAGCGTGGGCGCCTAAAACACTTGTTCATCCAAATATCGACAATCTCAGGGTCGTGACGGTTACGGATGAAAATATGATTAATGGAAATAAGCCGAATGCCGACTGGCGGGGACAAGATAAGCTCGTGTCGTCCGATGTGGTTTGGGAGAATATGGATAAACTCGCTTGTGGATTATCAGAGCTTAAAGATCCTGAAGCTGCGTGGAAGACGATATTTGTAAAACCTCCGAAAAAATCCTGGAGGGATACGGTAGTTGCCATTAAAACCAACAACCTGGGCCGGCAGCATACACGAAGTGCGGTTATGGCAAAGATCTGCAATACGCTCACGCATGTCATCGGAGTGGAATCCGGAAATATTTATATCTATGACGCCGGTCGCAGTGGGAT
>JAHEHB010000535.1 GCA_024644775.1 Deltaproteobacteria bacterium | reverse complement strand
CAGCATGTCTCACCACGAACAGGCCACACGCAGAGGCAACGATTGCCGCGCCCGAACTGATGTTGAATGTCTTGAGCGTATCTGCCCCGGTACCGCAGTTATCGATAAGCGGTTCCGGGGTGTCCACCGTTACTTTGACGGTGTCGTGTTCATAGAGTGCTTCGAAGGTTCCCGCAACCTCTTCCGGGGTTTCAGGCTTTGCTTTCAGAGCACCGATAAAGGCGCCCTGTTGCAAATCCGACTGCTCTTCTTCGCAGACTTGTCGCCAGCACTCCCGCGCCTCTTCCCGGGTGATATTTTTTCCCTGTATCAGACGCACCACAATCGCACCAAAGTCTCTCCAGCGGTCTTCTTGGTTTTCCATTTCCATGATCCTTCTTTCTCCTTTTAGTTAAATATTTGCGGGCGCGGCTGATCTTTCTTTAAATTCCTTACGCTTGGGATATTATCCCACTCGCGCGGAACGGATGATTTACGAGGGGATTCGAAATGTAAGGGCACGCCGCAGCCCCTCAAACAATTTGTTTTGGCGTGTATACAACGTAAAGATAGTCTTCCAACTTCTCGGCTTTAACGAGATGAAATCGTGGGATCGACTCATCCGGCCAGAAGGCGGATCTTCCCACAGGAGTAATCGAGCCTGCTCCTCCGATGATGAAGGGGCATACGATCAGATGAAGTTCGTCATAGAGGTTTTCCGTGATCATCGACCGGTGTACCGTCCCGCCGCCTTCCACAAGAAGGCGTTGAATTCCCCAGCGTTCGGCCAATTCGGAAACCAGTGGGGGAAGGTTGACGAATTTTCCATGCCCCGAAACAATGATGTCTGCCCCCTTAGCCCTCAGGGCATTTACCCTGTCCCTGGGCGCATCTTTTGTCACACCCACAATGGTCGGGGCATCATTGTTGAGCACACGGGCGTTTTCGGACATCTCGGCCAGACCGTCCAACACGATGCGGGTAGGATTTTTGCCTTGAGTGTCTCGAAGGGTGAGACGAGAATCGTCCAACAGGATGCAGTTAAGTCCCACCATGATAGCGTCCACGCTCGTTCGTTGAGAATTATGCAACGCCATGATTTCAGGACTGATCAGCGATGGCCCCACAGGATTGGGCTGTCCGGGTTCACGTGCCGGTGAGATTTTGCCATCCAAACTGACGGCCACCAACATGATGGTGTGTGGTCGGTTCATATATTATTCCATCCGAATCTGCTTGACGGTTCGCACAAACCGTCGAACCTGGTTTTCGTCCTTTATCCCGGGCGCCTTTTCAACCCCGCTAATAATATCCACACCGTATGGCCGGACCCTCTCAATGGCCCCGGTCACATTTTGTATTGTCAAGCCGCCTGCCAAGATCAGCGGTATTGAAATTGAGGACGATATTTGTTCAACTGCACGCCAGTCCAAAGGTACGCCGGTACCGGCCGGACGTTTGGCTGTTTTTGAATCGACCGCGATCCCCGATATACCCGTTGCCGCCAACACCGCGGCAGCCTCAAGTGGATCTTGTTCCGCAAATTGCGCCTTGCCGGTATCGACATCGATTCGCAATGCTTTTATCACCTTGATCCCCGTATCTGCCAAGGTTGCACAGATGTGTTCGATTTCTTCCTTTGTTTCATCCCCATGCAGCTGAAGAAAATGGGGCTTAACGGTCTCTGCAATCTGTAGAATGGCCTCCACCGAACCTCCCACGACCGCAACCGTTGTCACGAATGGCGGAGCTGCGGCAATCAATTTCCGAGCGTTGGTACGGTCGAGGTTCCAGGGAACCGGCACCGGGTACTCTGTGACAAACCCGAGCGCATCCGCCCCCGCCTTTACACACAGGCGGATATCCGCTTCGGTTTTAAGACCGCATATCTTTATACGTGTCATGGAAAAACCGTTTGAAATCAAATGTTCCGTTGTAGTTCATGTCGGCGCAAACGCTGTCAAATGCTTCAAGGATGCATGAAAATCAGCCGCTTCCAATACCGCCGTACCGATGAGCACTGCATCCGCACCGGCTCGTATGGCCCGTTGGACATCGCCAGGTGATTGCAGAGAACTTTCCGATACTGTTACGATATGATCCGGCACTGCAGGAGCCAGTTTTTCAGTCACGTGCACATCTCCTGAATCCATCTCCAATCGTCGAATATCTCTGTTGTTGATACCGATGATCGTGGGATCCAATTTGAGTGCCCGTTTCAATTCTTTAGCCGTGTGGATCTCCACAATGGATTCCATCCTCAGTTGCTGTCCTTTTTGATACAGCTCACGTACGATCTCATCGGGTGTGGTCGCCATGATGATCAGAAAGGCACTGGCACCGGCTTCGTATGATTCTGTAATTTGTTCAGGCTTTGAAAAAAAATCTTTTTGGAGAACCGGCAAGGCACAGGTTTCGGTGACTTCCCGAAGCATATCGATGCTTCCTCCAAAGTGACTCGACTCCGTAACAACAGACACTGCACACGCACCCGCTCGCTTTGCGAGACGTCCCAGGTCGGAAGGCTTCCGCTGTTTCAAAAGATCCCCGTCTTTTGGCGAGAGGGGCTTGATGTCAACGATCACCGGTACGTGCCCTCTGGTTTGTGCATTCAAGATGGCTTCGGAAAAAGGCCGCGCTTTGGTCAATCGCTGATGTATTGCGCCCATACTTTCTCCATGCCGTGTTTTGAATAGTAGCGAAAAGCCAGATTCGTAACGGTTTTGGCGATGCCTTGTGTTGAAGCGATCCGTTCCGATACCACCGGCGCCAGGGAATCGAATTCTTTGACTCGGATAACGGCAATAATATCCCATTCACCGGTGACCGAGTAGATTTCTGATACGCCTTCGATGTCCACAAGTGTTTCTGCGACAGATTTCACCTGGCCGGTCTCACATTTGATCATAACAATTGAGGTAATCATAATCACCACTCCACATGATTAAAGATTAAAGAAGCACCCCGCCGGATTCTGCCGGGTATTAAACATTTATATTGGTAATGGGTTCAAAAGCGGTTTGTCAAGCGTTTTTCGGCTCAGCCTTTAAAACGTGGTTCTGTTCGTCCGCTGAACCCGGTTCCCCTGATTATTTCAGAAACGTGTGTATTTTGTATTTTTATAAAATTTGATATTTTTTATTGGCTTGAATATATTATTCATATATCAGTTATCAATAAAATCATCGTGTTCTATCATAGAAACCATATTTCCTGGACAGACTTGGTTCATCGTCACAAATAATCCGGGAAGGAAAGGAGGAAAAAACCAGAATTTTATTTAAGGTGTCATACAAGGAAGGAGGACAAAATGAGTAAAAAACTTTTATTTTGTGTCGTTTTAGTTTCCTTTTTTTCGGCTTTCGCATCCGGCTCTGCGATGGCTTTGGACAAAACCTATAAGCTGAAAATGCCGAGTGCCATTA
>JAHEHB010000166.1 GCA_024644775.1 Deltaproteobacteria bacterium | reverse complement strand
CTTTTTATTGGCAACAATTCAGGTATCCAGCATTACCTAAAACCGACAGGCCCGGCTGTAGGTGCCATACCGCATGCCGCATTCAGAATCGAGGAGATTTCCCTGGATAGAGGGGATATCCTGATCGGTTATACCGATGGGGTAACAGAGGCCGTTTCTCCGGACGGGGAGTTGTTTACAAGAGAACGGTTGAAACAGATAACCGGGCAGAATGCTTCGGATGCGGTTGTCTTGATGGATGAAATTAAAACCGCTTTAACAGAATTTACGGGTCACACCCCCCAGAGTGACGATATTACGATATTGATTGTCCAACGAAACAAATAAGCTGCCGATCCGCCTGAGATATCCCTAATTGCCCCCCACATAACGCTGCTAATCCCGCCTTATACAGTTAAACCGTTTTGGCGTGCAAACACAACACTGGAGTGAATCCGGTAATGCTCAAATACGGGTTTTATATCGCCTGTTTCAATGGCAGGCTATCGTTCCATCTTGTTGGATGTATCTTGCACAAAAGAAGGGCCTAAGATAGCTAGTTTTTATAGCAAACCACAACCTCAGCCTCTACCGATGCAACCACAATATATCGAATAGAATTAACAAATAGAACTCTACAGCCCTTCCAAAACTTCATCGGTTTTTGCCAGCCAATAATCCATCCCCATCTTTCGGAACATCCTTTCCGCCTTTTTCAAAGTTTCCAACGCCTTGTCTTTTTGTCCGGTATCTGCGTAAAGCGCCCCTAAATACATATATCCCTGTGAAAAAAAGGGCTTAAGTCTCAGTTCCTGCAAGATATTTATACCTTTGAAAATAGATTCCTCCGCTCTGTCATATTGATTTGGATCGGTTTTCGCCAATATCCTTCCCAGCCAGATTCTTGAAAGCCCTTCAAAGTCTTTCTCATTATTTTCCTGGGCTAATATCAATGCGTCATTGATAGCGGTCAGCGCTTTTTCATATTCGCCTGAATCATAGAGGGGTATACTAAGTAACCAATAGAGGCGGGACACTAGAGCCCGTGTTTCTATATCCTGAAGAATCTTAATGCCTTTTTCTATACTCTTGGGAGCGTTCTCGAGATCCCCTGACAGATAGTGCCCATACCCGATTCCACCAAAAGTATATCCGGTTAATGAGTGCCATTTTGTATCTTCACAATACTTAATGCAATTTTTAAAATGCTCGATAATGAGCTTTCGGTTACCTTTAAGAAAATAAAACCACCCATTTAGGTATTCACTCCATGCCAAGGTTCTTAATTCACCGATTTCGCCTGCAGTATGAAGGCCTTTTTTACAAAATACCGCTCCTTTCTCAAAGTTTCCCATCATTCCCAAAGCGTATCCATAAAATGTGCAAAGTGATGGATATACAGCAACGGCTCTGATAAAAAAATCAAAATATTTTTCTTTTTCTTCAAGTAAATGCAAAACATCGGGAGCAATATTGATAACCTTAAAATAGAGTCCCTGGGCCTGGTAAGCAATACAAAGATCCATGGCAGCCGGAGCGATTTCAGAAATATCCTGGGTCCTTTTCGCTATTTCAAATCCTTTCTCAGCATATTCAAGCGCCTGAAAGCTCTCTCCTCTGACCCTGTAAAAATTACATATCATGCTACAAGCATGTGCAAGGCTCCTTTCATCGTTTATATCATTAGAGAGTTTCTCTGCTTCCTGGTATATCTGGAGATAATCCTCTGGAAAACTTAAAGTCACTGAAGGAACAAAACTCAATAGACAAACCTCTATTTGTGTTTTTTTATTTTCCTCAGACTCCGGCAGTTGTTTCAGTACTCTTAGCGCTTCTTGGTAATAGTGCATCGCCTCGATGGGAGAATGCTTTCCGGCTGCTTTTATGCCGGACAGCTTCAAATAATGAGCAGCCTTCTGTAAGTTCTCACTCTTTGAATAATGGTAGGCTATCATTTCGTAAAACTCTTCCAATCTGTGGGAATAGAGTTCTTCTATCGCCTTTCCGATCTTCTTATGAATCTCCTTTCTCCTCTTCAGAAGCAGACTATTATAGGCCACCTCTTGAGTGAGCGCGTGTTTGAATATATATTCCAGTTCTGGGAAAAGGCTTTTTTCGTAAATAAATTCTAATCCTTGGAGATTCAAAAGATAAGATCTGAGTTCTTCTCTCATGCCTGTGATAGTTTGAAGGATACGATACGCAAAGTCTCGCCCGATTACTGATGCGACTTGCATCGTCCGCTTGAGATTGTCTTCCAACCGATCAATCCGGGCAGAAATGATACCCTGGATTGTATCTGGTATTTGAGGTTCGGAAGCCCTTCTGCTTAGCGTATACAACTCATCTTTTATTTCAATGGAACCGTTTTCTAATAATGTATGTGTAAACTCCTCCATAAATAATGGATTCCCTGAGGCTCGATTAAGGATAAGTTTTTTAAGTTCTGGAGCAACCTCTCCATCTTCCAGGATAGCCTGGATCAGTTGACTGCTTGATGGTATATCCAATTGGGTGAGGCCGACTTTGATGTAATATGATTTGCTGCCCCATTGATGGACATATTCCGGACGATATAGAAGAATTAGAAAGATGGGATTGTTGGCCAGCCCTCCGATTAGATAGTCAATGAACTCTTCAGAAGTCTTGTCAATCCAGTGAAGGTCTTCAATAGCAAGAATTAAAGGTTTTTCAAAACTCAATCTGATCATCAGACTTCGAAGCGCTTCAAAGGTCTTTTCCCGTTTGTCCTCAGGTTCGAGCTTTAAAAATTCATTATCATCCGTTTTAAGGGAAAGTAAATCCTTGAAAAAGGGGATTGAGCTTTCAAATTTCTTATCGAGACCAAGTATTCTCTCATTGATTTTTTTTTCGATTATAAACTCCCTATCTCCCTCTTTAATATTAAAATAGGACCTCAGGACGTCCAGCATAGGCAAATAGGGCATTGAGCTACCATAATGGAGGCAACGTCCTTCAAGATAAATGTATTCACCCTTTGGCAGCATGCACCTCATTTCAAAAAGAAGTCGAGACTTACCTACGCCGGCTTCACCTACGAGACCAACCACCTGACCGGATCCTGATTTTACAGTATCAAAAGCATTTAAAAGAACGGCCATTGAGTTTTTACGCCCAACAAACCTGGTCAGGCCTTTTGCAACCGATGCCCCAATCCGAGTCTCAATCCCACCAGTTTTGATCAGTTCAAAAGCCTCTTGTGGTGCTTCTTTCCCTTTAATCTCAAATTCTCCTAAAGGATTAAATTCAAAGAAATCCCTGACAAGCCTATGAGTATTAGCAGATACAAGGATAGCGCCGGGATTTGCACGACTTTCCATTCTGGAACCTAAGTTGGTTGTGTCTCCAACAGCCGTGTAATCCATCCTGAGATCATCCCCGATAGCGCCGACAATTACCGGTCCTGAGTTTATCCCTATTCGCATCTTAAACTGCAATCCAGTATTTTTATTTATTTCGTTACCATAAACTTCTATCGCTTGCTGAATGGATAATGCGGCATGGCAGGCTCTTTGGACATGATCCTCGTGGGCTACTGGAGCACCAAACAGAGCCATTACACCATCACCTGTAAACTGATTAATGGTACCTTCATATTTGTGGACCTCATCCATTATGATTTTAAAACACCCATCCATGATTTGATGAACCTCTTCCGGATCAAGCTTTTCAGAAATGGAAGTATAGTCAGCTACGTCCGCAAATAGTACTGTCACTATTTTTCGTTCACCTTCAATGGAACTGCGGGTTGTGAGGATTTTGTTTGCTAAATGTTTAGGGGTGTAGGATTCGGGTGTAGAATAGTCAACCTTAGGGGCTTTTGTAGCTTTGCTCAGATCATAACCGCATTCATCACAAAATTTACTGGGGGGAATTAATCCGGCACCGCATTCAGGACAAGTGAATTCTAATTTGGCTCCACATTCTTTACAGAACTTAGCCCCTTCACGATTATCAAACCGGCATGTTGGGCACTCCATTTTTGTACTCCATTTTTATAAATTATGCAGTTTGAATAATTAGAAAGGAACTGATCCCTTCAGCCTCTGCCGTAAATCCGCTCTAATTGATCGGCACCCCACTGAATCGATCCCTTGGCGTCACCGCTCTGAACCGCCTTGGCGAAGGCGTCCACGACGATGTATTTTGCCTGGGCTATCGCTGCTTTTCGGCTAGGGGGACCGGCATAGCCGATATTCCTTCCATACTTGGCCACGTTCCTGTTTGGCGTTATTTTCGGATCCTCGAACCACATGGGATCGTCGGCATACTTCTGTACATGCTGAAGGTGGTAACCTTGCTGGATTCGCAACCATGCTCCATATTGCTCGTCTTGGAACCACCATTTCATGAAATCCTTGGCGGCCTCAATGTTTTTAGATTTCTTGAAGATTGCCATATGCCGATTTCCCATCCGGTACCAACGTCCGGATACGCCTCTGGGCATGAGCATGTGGTGGGTGTCTTTGGCAATGTCCGGGTGGTTTTTTTTGGCTGCAAAATAGATGCTTGAGCCGTTGAAAGTGCAGGAAATCTGATTCGAGAGAAACGCCCGATTGTTGTTGCTGTCATCCCAGGAGGTACCGGTCACATCATATCCATCCTTCCAGTGCTGGACAAATTTTTGCATGGCGTCGACGAAACTGGATGTGTTAAACTGCACGGTTTTACCGTCTTTATCCACCTCCATGGCACCGTTGCACCACATGTACGCATAGCAAAATGACGGAGGATCACCGGGGCTGTGGCCCAATGCCTGGCCGAAAGGCTTGCCCTTTGCCTTAAGCTTTTTGGCAATGGCGTGATATTCATCCCAGGTCAAGTCGAGTTTATTGCCATCCGCCGCATTTTTTATCCCGACTTCCTTAAACCAGCTGATCCGATAAGCGATGGTACCGACGGGGGTCCCGGTGGGAACGCCGTAGTATCGTCCGTCAATGGGCCCCGAATTCAGCACGTACGGCTCGTAGCCGTCGCCCGCTTTCCCGATTTCTTCGGCCATATCCGTTACATCAACGAGTTGATCTTTGTACAGATAATTCCAGTACCACATGAGTTCGCTGATATCCATGCCCCCCGCATGGATCACTGCCCCGACCTTGGCCTGCAAATCCGACCAGCTCAGAAAGTCGATGGACGTCTTTACACCGGCCATCTTGCCCCACTCTTCGACCTGTTTTTTCATGAGAACTTGGGCCGGTGCGATAAAAAAGGTCGAGAAAAGAAGGCTGAGCGTAGTTCCCTTGTTGTAGGCAGGGGCCGTAACGGGAGACATCCCCAGAGCGGCGACACCCAAACCTGCCGTTCCGGCTTTGATAAATTCTCGCCGTGTCAATTTTGCTTTGTTCTCTTTTTTACCGGGTTTGCGTTCCATGATCTCCCTCCTTTCATTTGATGGGTTGGTCGGGTTCCCTTCAAAAATTCAAAACGAAAAAACTCAAGAGAGAAATTCAATATCAGGCCTACACTATAGTTTTCTTGCAGAATTAGAAAAGCGTTTCAGGCCAGATAGAGACGGAAGTCAGAGGTATTTAATTGGGATTTATACATGATTTTAATGCGTAGGGTCAAATAAAATGAAAAATCCATTCATTTTATGTATTATTGGAGAGCATGCACCTCTTTGGGTATTAGTCGGAAAACCAAATATCACCCCGGTGCAGATATATATTAAGGGTTGTCCAGATATCGATTTTTTGAAATTATTTCAGGTACTGATTATGTAACCAAAAATACGTGAAGGATAACCGAAAACAGATGAATTCATGATAGTCACTTCTTTTTCATCATCTGATTTCCAAAATCCGATCTAATCTGAAATTGCGTTTGTCCTGGCGGAGGGTACAAAATGCCTCGATCATAGTGATTCCTCTGAAAAGCCCAACTGAGAGAGGTACAATCCTACGTGTCGGAATGGACCCTCTGGCATCTTGATAGATGATTTCAATCGAATCCCCGGTCTCCATAATAAGTGATTTTTTGTGTTATCAGCGGCAATTATAACAAAGAGTTCGTGTTTTGCAGACACTACGTCTCCCTTGGTCTTTTGAGTCTGTTTTTTAATAATTTTCTAAAGTATCTTGGACGATTTTCCGATCAATATGTTTAGCAATTTCGTACATGTTTTAAAAAAATGAAAGGTTTAAGACGTAACGCAATTACGAACCATATCAATATAAAGGAGATATCCCATTGATCGGGAAACACATCATCGTGCTATGAACGAGCCAGCCACACTCAATAGCTTACAACATTACGTAGGGGAGCAAAACTTTTCCTGTAGTCAATTCTACTGTGTAGAATTTTCTGTAAATGGCCCCAAATTGCTTTATCAGTCAAAGCTGTGGAGCAGATCTCCAGAGTCTGTTTTTGCATTGGTGAAGGAGGATTCGGATATCATCAATTGGATACATGTGGGTGACGTGCTCGATATGAAGTACTATTCTGAAGATAAATTGTGTCCTGTAAAAACCTACAACACGAAGATCCAGTACATCAGCAGAGATGAAAACGGGCGATTCAAGGGACATTTTCGAGTCGGTCTTGCCATCCTTTCGGATGAAAGTAACCATTACCAAACGCACCATGTTCAGTTTTCTGCATAACATTTTACAGGAAAAAATTCGTGATGTCGCATTTGCCCAATGTTGAAAAATCAATTCAGAAATCCAGAGACGGTGTTTGTCAAATGAAAAAACGTGCGATTTTATATAATAAAAATTCAGACGTTTCCATCGCTCAACTAAAAGAGATAGCCACATGGGTTTCTTCGATGGAGGATTTAGATCAGCTTCTTGAACTTATCATTGAAACCGCTACTCGAATGATGATGGCGAAGGCCAGCTCTTTGTTGTTGGTGGACCAAAAGACAAAGCGTTTGTATTTTAAAGTTGCCACCGGCGACAAGAAAGAAGATGTTAAAAAATTTGAAATCGAATTGGGTCAGGGTATCGCGGGGCATGTGGCGGTAACCGGTGAGCCGGTTTTGATACCCGATGTCACAAAAGACCCGCGATGGTACAAGGAAATCAGCGATTCTATCGGTTTTTCGACCCGTTCCATCGCTTGTGTACCGATGAAGATCGAAGATGAAATTATCGGGGTTGTCGAAATTATCGATAAAATCGACGGAAGTCCCATTACGGATGCTGATATAAAGCTGCTGGCGGGTTTTTCTGAATTGGCGGCGATGGCACTTAAGAGTGCACAAAAGATTGCACGGGTTAAACGGGAAAATAAAACGCTTAAGGAAGCACTCGGTTCCAAGTATCAGATCATTGGAGATTGCCCGACATTGCGTAAAGTTATTTCCGACGGGTTTAAGGTTGCCAATTCCAAAACAAGTACACTGATCGTGGGAGAGAGTGGAACCGGAAAGGAACTGTTGGCAAGACTCATTCATCGTGCGGGAAACCGCAAAGATGAACCGCTCGTCATACTCAATTGTGCGGCACTGCCGGAATCTTTGCTGGAAGACGAATTGTTTGGACATGAAAAGGGGGCATTCACCGGTGCGATCGAACGAAAAATCGGCAAGTTCGAATTGGCGGATAAAGGCACCATTTTTCTAGATGAGATCGCGGAAATGAGCCCCGCTATGCAAGCAAAGCTTCTTCGTGTCCTGCAAGAAGAGATGTTTTATCGAATTGGAGGAAATGTTTCCATTCACGTTGATGTGAGGGTAATCGCAGCTACCAACAAAGAAATCACAAAGGAGGTAGAAACGGGCAGATTTCGGGAAGATCTCTACTATCGACTCAATGTCGTTCAGATTCCTATGCCATCGTTAAGGGAAAGAAAAGAAGACATTCCGTTGTTAGCCGAGTATTTCTTGGATATATTTCAAAAAGAAAATGGTCTGTCACAACTGAACATTTCTCCAAAAGCCATTGAAAAAATGTTGGAGTATCACTGGCCGGGAAATGTTCGAGAGCTCAGAAACGCGCTGGAGCGGGCCGTCGTACTGGGCAATGGAAAAGAGATCTTGCCGGTAGATCTACCTATCTTTAATTCGAATCCAAGCCATCCAGGATTTCAAGTAGGATTGACTCTCAAGGATGCCCTAAATGTATTTAAGAAAGAATTTATCAAAACAAACCTACGACACACCAGCGGAAATAGAAGTAAAGCGGCAAAAATCCTGGGTATACAAAGAACCTACCTATCAAGTTTAATATCCAAATACCAGATACAAGAAATATAGGCAAAGCTTTCAACAAAAAATCGCCTCCGGCGAGGTAATGAAAGTCAAAACCATAAGGTGTGAAACAGACCGGGGTGTTTATGGTACCGTCAAAGTTTTTCGCGTTAGCGGATTAGCCTTTCTGGTTTTCTTCCGGAAAACCAGAAAATAATATCCTTAAAATCCTGTAGATCCTGTCAAACAAACAAAATATAAAATGAATCCATTCCTCCTACATTGACGTTACCGTAAAGATCGTCCATTTCTCATTGACAAACGCCGTTTCTCTTCGTAAGCTGATCAGCTAACTAGTGCCCATCCAGAAATGGCTAATTTCCGCAATATCGGCGTTGGGCTCCGAATTTTAATCCTCAAAATACTCAATGTATTCCTGTGGTTAAAATTCTCGCCCGCCTTGATCTTGCAAAAATTTTCTCATCCCTGGACGGACACTAACTACCGATGGAGAAGTAAAAATGCTCACTTATGAATTTCCGTATCGTTCCCAGAGAATGCCGGTTATGGCTCGCAATATAGTCGCGACCTCCCAACCCCTTGCAGCTCAGGCGGGTCTAAGAATGCTACTAAAAGGCGGCAATGCCGTTGATGCGGCGCTGGCTGCCGCTATTACGCTTACTGTGGTTGAGCCGACCAGCAATGGAATCGGTAGTGATGCCTTTGCCATCATTTGGGACGGCAGTGCACTGCACGGTATCAATGGTTCGGGTCGTTCGCCTCAAAATTGGACCTACGAAAAGTTTGCCCATTTGGACGGGATGCCGCAATCGGGTTGGGATGCTGTTACCGTTCCGGGGGCTGTATCCGTGTGGATTGAGCTGTCAAAACGGTTTGGCCGACTCCCCTTCGAAGATTTATTTGAACCCGCTATTTCTTATGCATCAGACGGTTTTTTGGTATCACCGATTACTGCCATTGGCTGGGATAGAGCGCAACACCGTTTTAAAGGGTTTCCAGATTTCTGTAAAACCTTTTTGAAAAATGGCCGCGCCCCAAAAGCCGGTGAATTGTTCCAATGCAAAGACCAGGCAAACACCCTGCAACAAATCGCCCAAACCGACGGTGAGTCTTTTTATCGGGGAGAATTGGCACAACAAATTGCCAGTTGTTCAAAAGACCACGGAGGCGCGTTAATCGTTGATGATTTAGCATCACACAAAGTCGAGTGGGTGGATCTTATTTCACAAGAATACAGGGGGTATGTGTTACACGAGATTCCCCCAAATGGCCAGGGCATCGCAGCCCTCATCGCTTTGGGTCTATTGGAGCAGTTTGATTTGTCCTCGTATCCGATAGATTCTGTTAATTCCCTTCATCTGCAAATCGAGGCGATGAAACTGGCGCTCGCAGACATAAAGCAGCATTTGGCCGATCCGAATTATATGGTGATTTCACCGAAGGATTTACTGGCGCCTGACTATTTGGTGAAAAGAGCCGGTTGCATCGACATGAACGCTGCACAATTTCCAGATACCGGAATTGCTCACGATAAAGGAACCGTCTATTTAACGGCTGCAGATGCCAATGGAATGATGGTCTCTTTTATCCAGTCCAACTATATGGGATTTGGTTCCGGTGTTGTCATTCCGGATACCGGCATCAGCTTGCAGAATCGGGGTGCTGGTTTTACCATTGAAAAAGGACATCCCAATCAGGTGGATGGCAACAAGCGACCCTACCATACGATTATACCGGCATTCGTTACAAAAGACGGTTCTCCGCTCATGAGTTTTGGCGTAATGGGGGGCCACATGCAGGCACAAGGACATGTTCAGATGTTGATACGGATTTTCGATTATTGTCAAAATCCACAGACAGCGTCTGATGCACCGCGATGGCATTTAACATCGCCTGATAACCGAGTGGCCGTAGAGCCGGGTTTTTCAAAAGAAACACTCGCAGGATTGACGGATCTTGGACACACCGTTGTTAACGATGAACCGATGTCTTTGTTTGGAGGGGCGCAACTCATCTACAATATGGGCGGAACGTATGTTGCGGGTTCGGACCATCGAAAAGATGGGTGTGCTGTCGGGTTTTAATCACTCGTCTCGATGGGAATGAACCGAAAGCGGAACGCTCTCCTTGCGGTCCTCATCCTCTTTGGAGGGGGTGTTTGCGGAATAATTATCGGTGCAATTGTTGCACTTACCAGTGATCTGCCTCAAATCCGCTCTCTTGAATCCTATAAACCGGCTGCCATAACCCGGATTTTTTCCGCCGATGAAGTTCTGCTCGCTGAGCTTTTTTCTGAAAAGCGGGACCCGGTTCCGCTGCAGATGGTGCCCGAGGCTCTTAAAGCCGCTCTGATCGCTACGGAAGATCGCAACTTTTATCGTCACAGCGGTG
This sequence comes from Deltaproteobacteria bacterium, assembly GCA_024644775.1. The sequence continues at coordinate 439 of JAHEHB010000166.1, read as the reverse complement.
TTGACATAAAAGGCATCTTGCGGGCTATCATCCGGAATATTGGGGCTGGAGAATATGTCGAAGGGGCGAGCACCCTGACTCAGCAGCTTGCAAAAACACTGTTTCTGACCGCTAAAAAGACGCTGATCCGAAAATTAAAAGAAGCCTTTTTAGCATTTCAACTGGAGCGCCGCTATACCAAATACGAAATACTGGAATTTTACTTAAACCAGGTTTATTTTGGCAGCGGTGCTTATGGCGTGGAATCGGCGTCCAGGATCTTTTTTGGAAAATCTGTAAAGGACCTAAACCTTTCTGAATGTGCTTTGATCGCAGGCATGCCCAGGGCGCCTTCTCGTTACTCCCCTTTGGTGAATAAATCCCTTGCCAAACAACGCAGAGATATCGTGCTGAGGCAGATGAGAAATATAGATGTCATCAATGAAGCCGAATATCGGCA
>JAHEHB010000534.1 GCA_024644775.1 Deltaproteobacteria bacterium | reverse complement strand
TCCGATAACAGTTATGAGCAATCGTTGCCAGAAAGGCATATTCACCTCCAGTTGATTAGAAATTTTCAAACAAAAAATAGCATCAATTGCCGGTTTTTTGAAGTATTTTTCTCCTTTTTTTATAGTTGTCTTATTTCGCGGCAAGATGCCGCTCCCACAAATTAGGTTCGAAAAACGAATTGTGACATTACTTTTTGAGTGACAGTGTGGGAGCGGCATCCTGCCGCGAATTACTAAACTATACCTGATACCGACAATACCAGTGAGGATAATCATGAAAATCCTTGACCAGATTAACCCTCACCGGATTATTCAGGCAGTATAGAATTATCTCCGTCAACACTTCATCTTTTCGGATAGCATGGTCATGATACTGAGCCTGCCAGATTGGACTGGGCAACAATTTAAGTTCACAGATCTTTTTAGCGCTGTAGCTTTTGAGACTATGCATCACCTTGGATAAGTCGTCTTTGTTCAACGAGGCAACGAAATGCAGGTGATCGGGCATTACAACCGCACATTCAAGATCGATCCGTTGTTCCATGTCAAGCCAGTGTAGGCAATTTAGTACTATTTCAGCAGCATCTGCTCGTTCAAAGATATTCCTTTTTTCATGGGTCGCGGTCGTGAGCAGATAATATTGGCCGCTTATCGACTTTCGGCCCTTGCGAAGTGATCTTGAACCTTTTTTTGGATTCATTTCCTTTTATTCCTTATTTCGCGGCAAGATGCCGCTCCCACGATTTGTGCCCACAATGTCGCTTCCACAATTTGACGATGTTGGAATAATGGAGTTACTTTTGTGTTGCGGTAAACCACGGCTTCGATCATCGCGGCTGGAAGCCGCTCCCACCGTCTATTTCAAAATCCATAATTCGATTTTCAGAATCCCAATTTATCGAATAAATAACATCCTCACCAGATCAATGAATATGATTTGCCGGGTCTTGCAAAGGGTTATACCTTATTCCGCATTTTTACTTTTTGCCTGTTACATATCGACCCTGCCGGTCGATACATCGCCGACCGGACTGGTGGGTGCGCCCCAATCGGGATCAGGCCGTAAAAACCATATCGAGAACCGTTGCAAGATGCGCCCTCTTAAGATCCTCGAGGGTTCTGGACCGCAGCGTGTCCAGCGGTAAAAGCCCTCCAATGTGGAATTCGTTCGGCAGGGCCACATGTGCGAGCACCACACGGGTGCGGTCGGGTTGGATAGCCCGCACGAATAGGTTTTGAACCGGCAGCTCTTTTGTGCATGATTTGACGACTTTGGTAACCTGCTGTACGATCTCCTCCGACGGTGTTCGGTTCAGCAGCCCCATCAGTGCCTGCCACGCCATGCGTACGGGAACCGATATAGAAATCAGTACGACGATAAGCACCAGGGATGGGTCCACGTAGGGTGTCAGGTAACCGAGTGGGGTGCCCCGAATGAGCGGGATACCCACAAGGGCCAGCAGCACGGCCGATGAGATGGCGCCGTTAACAATCCAATATTTTTTCTTTATGAAGTGTAAACGATCACCGACAAACGTGATTTCTTATTTTGTGAATCCGCCCCGGGAATTGTCGACCTTTATGCGAATTACTTTTTCCTTGGAAAATCTAATATGGTGAACGAAACGGCTCGTACCGAAATCATACGTCCACCAATCGTCATAGTGGGACTTCACGGTTGGGGTGCCGCATTTTCTCAAAACATCAACTCTCGTGTCTCCGTAGCCTACGATTTTCCCGGTGCATCGTAATGAATTCGTATCGTATGAATCGCCTGCAAAAGAATTGATTGACCATATGAATGCAATAAATATCGAAAAAACGATGTAATTACGCCCTCTTTTCATTTTACCTCCTTAGTACTCGTTGTAGCGGATGTGTATTAAACATCGTAAAAAACAACCATTACAACCTGTTACAATTACAGAGTATCATCTACAGATCCGATATTGGTTAAAAGAAGATCAATCGATATTTCCTCCTTACGCCTCTACTTGTTCGGAAGCAGTCCGTTCTTTTGCATCTCCTTGACCACTGTCTTAATGACCTCATCCATTGTTTGACGATCCGAATCAGGTTCCCATGTTTCAGATTGCCCGGACCATATGGGTTTCTCGGTTTTGACATCGTATACATTCGTCTCTAATTTTACAAAATTGTGACTCGTATAGTACCCCGGACGGTGTACATAACCGTAGGCGTGATGATAATAGTCATAGTAGCCGCGGTAGAGTGGCGTACGCGGTCTATAAATTTCTCTTTTTTCAACTCCAATCAAATGGGTAATGATTACCGCATCATTTTGATATTTTCGAACCACTTCAAGTATCGGCTCTTTTCCCAATTTTTTATCGGCTGGAATATCAAGTGTATCGGCACTAGAAACCGCATTGACACCCATCTGCTTTAATTGTTCAACGAACATTTCTTCAAATGATCGTCTGATGCCTTCTTGATCAGAGATCCCAATCACCAGAAATTCGGAAAACGACTTTCCTTTGGAAGCCTCATCGACCCAGACATGGGTTAACTTAGTTGAAGCACAGGCGTTCATCAGGACTCCAGCGAAGAAAATAACAGCAAACCTTTTCAATATGTTATACATTGCGTCACCCTCCTTTTTGTCAATGATGGAAAATTCTTTTTTCCGCAACCAAAATATATTGGGTCTGGCGTTGTGTGTCAATAAGAGACATGGTTCGTCATTTTTAGCATCGATGAGTTTTATTCAGATTTTAAAAATAGATCTATCGATTTAAAGTGGGCTTTTTTGTTGGTAATACAACAAATTGAAGGAAAACCGGAGAAAGAGATTAAAGAATTTCTCGAATACATCAGAAAAAATCCGGATCAGTGATACAATGGGTAGAGATCTTCACATTCCATCGGTCATCGGGTCTACGTGTTTGACTTCGCCCGTGACCAACAGACCTGCGGTAACAAGGATTCGCTCGACAGGATCCATTTCTGCACGCTGCCCGAGTAGACGGACAGCGAGCGCCGGCTCGTCGGTGATGAGGGCGTCGATGCCCATGCCGAACAGCTGAGTCATGCCGACAGCGTCGTTGACGGTCCACACGTGAAGGGCCTTGTTGGCACTGTGAACACGGCGTAGGAAGCGCGGTGTGGCCATGCTGGAATGCACGGCGAGAAAATCAGCGTCCATTCGGGTGAGATCCCCCAATGCGGCAGTTGCGAGTAGGCCTATCTTCCAGCTGGGTCGCGCGGCTCTTATCTGATGAACCGCTTCAGGTTTTAGAGACATGATAACGATCTCTTTTTCCATGCGGGAGTCTTCGACAATTTCGATCACGCGATGGGCGAGCTGTTCGTCCCAATCGTAATACTTGAGCTCGATGTTAACTTTGATACGCCCCTTGCAGCGATTGAGCACCCCTTCGAGGG
>JAHEHB010000533.1 GCA_024644775.1 Deltaproteobacteria bacterium | reverse complement strand
AAAACAACCTTATCTCTGCAAAAGAAAAACTGATTATGCTGAAAAAACAAGCATCAGAGACAAGTGAGGCACAAGAGTCTTTCTTAAGCCTCGATGAAGGGGTGATTGATTTCGAGACTGGTGAATTACAAACCATGAAAAGAAAACTCGAAAATCTTAAGCTCAGATACACGGATCGACATCCGGACGTTGTACGGCTTAGTAAAATCATCGCAAAACTCGAGGAAAAAGAGTCCCAAAACCCCCAGACAGACGAGGAACCGGCAGTCTTTGATAACAGTTTTGAGATGCTGATGACCGCCCAGCGAGATGAATTGAAGAACCAGATAATAAAACTTCAAGACGAGATTGGAAATATTAGTGGACAAATCGAAAAATATCAACAGCGTATCGAAGAAACTCCAAAAAGAGAGCAGGAACTTTTCGCTTTAAGGAGAGATTATGACAACGTCCATAGAATATATGATTCGCTTTTGAACAGAAAACTCGAGGCTGAGATCTCCGTAAACATGGAAAAAAAACAAAAAGGCGAGCAATTCCGCATTATCGATCCGGCGAATCTACCACAAAAACCGTTTGAACCGAACCTGAATCAACTCTTTTTTCTGACACTTCTTGCAGGGCTTGCAATTGGCGGTGGGTTAGTTTTTGTAATGGAATTTATGGATACTTCCTTTCGATGGCCCGAAGAAATCGAGCCGTCATTGGGAGTTCCAGTGCTTGCGTATGTCCCCTTGATACCTGAACCAAAAGATATCCGAAGTCGGCGAATTAAACGGACCGTAAATGTTGTATCAATTGTTACGTGCCTTCTGTTGTTGGGCGTGTTTGCGGTATTAACGCTCATGGATGAAGAGACGTCCCAGGGGTTGATCAATAGTCTGAGACTGAATCGTTCAACCGGATTGTTTAGTATCTTTATCGAAAATAAATTGAATTCTATAATTAGGTAGTGAATATGGGCAAAATATCTAAAGCACTTGAAAAAGCAAAACGAATGAACAGCCTTGCGGTGGGCGACCTTGAAGCTCACCGAGAAGCCATTGGCACAGACAAGGCGCTAGAGGAAGTTCACATTTCTTCTTCTGTGCCACCCCCCCCCTGGACATCCAACGGTTACGATAAAAAATTGATCGTAATGTTCAATCCGAAATCACATGAAGCGGAGCAGATACGAACTTTAAGAACCAATCTGTTGTTTCCTGCTTCTGGGACGCCCCCTCGGGTCATCATGGTTACCAGTTCAGTGCCGGGGGAAGGAAAAACCTTCATTTCAACCAATTTGGCTGTTAGCATTGCACAAAATATCGATGAACACGTTCTTTTGATGGATTGCGACCTGCGAAAACCCAGTGTGCACCGCATATTCGGTTTTGGAGATGTTCCCGGCCTGAGCGAATACCTTCTTGAGGACAGAGAATTGAGTTCACTGATTTTAAAGACAAAACTGGATAAGTTGAGAATCGTTGCAGCCGGTAAACCGGCGGATTATCCGGCCGAGATTTTATCTTCGGAAAAGATGTCTCGTATGATTCAAGAAGTTCGAAATCGATATGATGATCGGTACATAGTGATTGACTCTCCACCGCCCTATTTCGCTTCGGAAGCCAGTGCCATCGCAAAACAGGTGGATGGGGTTCTCGTCGTCTTGGAATATGGAAAGACACGACGAGAGACCGTTTCTGAGTTGCTAAAAGACCTAAAAAAGGCCAATGTCTTGGGGGTCGTCGTCAACTGGTTTAACTCGGGTCTCTCAACTTTCAAGGGGTACGGACGATACAACAAGTACTATAAGTATCATAAGTACTACCGGGAGACGTAGAATCCAGGACACCTCATCGATGCTTCGATTGTTTCAAAAAAACTATCCTATCCGTAATCTTTTCTTTATTATGGGTGAAGGTCTATCCATATTCGTTTCCGTTCTCATTTCCACCTGGATGCTTTCGGATACCAGAGTCTTGCTGTTAACCGACGACTTGCTTCTGAAAACGACGCTTATTACTTTCGTCTGTCAGATGTGTCTGTATTACAATGATCTTTACGACTGGAAAATAACCATTGGATTCCAGGAACTTTCCATTCGGCTTTTACAAGCCCTCGGTGGCGCCTCGATTATTCTGGCGTTTGTCTACCTCATTTTCCCGACGGCAGTCATCGGCAAGGGTGCTTTTGTCATCAGCGTAGGAATCGGATTTGTGTTAATTGTTTCCTGGCGTTTTGTCTATACACAGATTTTAAATCGCGGTCTGTTCAACCAGAAAATTGTTTTATTGGGTTCCAGTGTTCTCGCCGGTAATATATACGATGAGATTCTCATGCGAAAAGACTGCGGGTACGCGGTTTCGGCGAATATCTCCGAGGGTGAACACCCCAATGGATTTACTGACGCGTCCACGGTTACTATTCACAAGAAAGACTACCGTGGTCTGTGTGAGATGGTAAAAGATATGAACATTTCTAAGATTATCGTGGCCATGGAGGAACGAAGAGGAATTTTCCCCACGCAGGAACTTCTCAATTGCCGCATGGAAGGGATTGAAATCATCGATGGTCACAGTTTCTATGAAATGTTGACAGGCAAACTCATGGTTGAGTTGATTCCACCGGGGTGGTTGATATACTCCGTAGGATTTCGCAAATCCATCATACAACGTTTTTTTAAACGTTTGGTGGATATTTTACTATCAACCACCCTGCTTGTTCTGTTCATGCCGCTGTTTGTGCTAATTGCCGTGCTGATAAAGATAGACAGCAAAGGTGCTATACTGTTTTCACAGGAAAGAATCGGCGAAAAAGGGAAAAAATATATCATCTATAAATTTCGTTCAATGGTCATGGACGCTGAGAAACAGAGCGGTCCGAAATGGGCAGACGATGATGATTCCCGCATTACCCGGATCGGAAAGTTACTCCGCCGGTGGCGTCTGGATGAAATTCCTCAAATTTGGAATGTGCTAAAAGGGGAAATGAGTTTTGTGGGACCGCGGCCGGAACGCGAGTATTTTATTCACCAGTTGGAAAAAATTATCCCTTATTACAAAGAACGCCTGACGATTAAACCTGGAGTAACCGGCTGGGCGCAAGTCTCGTACGGATACGGTGCTACCATTGAAGATGCAATCGAAAAGCTTAACTATGACCTTTTTTATATCAAAAACATGTCTGTCTGGTTCGATTTGATGATTATTCTGCTCACGGTAAAGACCGTACTTTCAGCAAAAAACGTGAGATAGTCGGTGGTTATAAGAATGGTGGCAGTAAGTGTAATCGTTGATCAAATCGATAGGAGATAACGATCTGCACCAATAGAATCTCTACAAAAAATGTGTAATATTAGTAAGTTAATTCATTTTTTCGGATGTAATTGACAATGCGGAGCTTTGTACTATATAATTTAACTCACGTT
>JAHEHB010000532.1 GCA_024644775.1 Deltaproteobacteria bacterium | reverse complement strand
GTGGCGGACTCGGCGACTTCTTTCGCTCTTGCCAGCTCTAATGTACGCTCGACGACTCTTTTTTCTAACGCTTCATTGGTATACTTCAACGCTTCTTCGGCTTCTTTTTGTTTTGTTATATCCGTGGCAACCTGTATCCGAACATATCGATTATCGATCCATTTGATTGCCCTATCGTAATTGATGTACCATTTTCCTGTAATCGGATTCTTTATTTCCCAAACATAAACACCCCGTGGCTTTCCGTTTTTATCGAACAATCTATCATTCGTGCAATGACCACATGGACCGGTATCATTTCGAAAGACCTTCCAACAGGTGGCTCCAACGAAATCGCCGTTGAAACTCTTTTTCATGTGTTTATTCATAAATAAAATTTCGTAGTTTTTTATATCCGCTACATAAATGGTCGCATCGATGCTGTCTAAAACAGCCAACAGTGTTTTGTGTGACTCCTTAAGCGCTTCTTCAAAATGCTTTCGTTTCGTATTGTCCTGTACGGCACCGTATATGTGTGTCACACGTTTTTGGGCAGCGTCCCACACGGGTCGAGCGAAATCGAGCATCCAATGAATGTCGCCATTTTTTGAGACGATTCGATATTCAACAGTCTTTGAACGACCCGCTAAAAGGGCCTTTAGTTGGCCAAAGGGAATCGCCAGGTCTTCGCGAAAGATCAGGTTGTCCCATCCACCCATTGATGAAATCTCTTCGACAGTATAACCTGAAATACGAGCAAATGCTTCGCTGACCCATTGAAACACCAATTCCCCATCCGGTTCCACTGAGAAGCTGTAGGTATAATCTGAAGAAAGTTCTGAGATAATTCGATAGCGTTCCTCACCCTGTCTCAATGCCACTTCGGTTTTTTGACGTTTTTGATCGTTATTAAACGCCCAAATAATTGTGCCGGTGGTTTCCAGTAGGGGTTGAAGGAATATCCTCAATTCCTCATCATATCCTTCCGAGCAGTTTGCAAGTCCCACCATACCTATCAATTTTTTGTCATGATAAATCGGAAGCCCCATAACCGTACTCATTGGAGAATGGCGTTCGTTTAAACAACGCTGATTGTTGTTGTAAGATGGATCATTGGAAATAAGTGGGCTACCAGTCGAAATTACCCTTCCAAAGAGGGACTTCGGATTGCAGAATTCCACACGCTCAGGGGTATTCGTTTCGTGGAAAGTCCGTGTTTCATCTTTCTTCGAAGTTTTTGAAATGGCCAACGTCTTTAGATAAGGTTTATTATCCGCAGAATGCAAAACCTCACCAATGAAACCATATCCACTTTTCGTAAACTCAAGCAGCCTTTTTAACAAGTTATCAAAGACGTCATATGCCCCAGGATTTTTAATAAAGATACTCTGGACTTCACTAATCGCCGATAGCAGCGTCTTGGTGTTTCTTTGCTTTTCCTCCACTACTTCACAACAAACAGGGGTTTTGTCATATTTGTTGTTTTTTCTTTCTAATAACCCCGCATAGTATTCGCGTGCCATTATCTTCTTTCTTTTTATTCCGCCGATTTAATTAAAGCAGTCTGTCTCTTTTGTTTACGATTTTTTTGAAATTACAGCTGTTACGCAAAAAAAATGCATCGTATAGATCACTACCCGATGTTAACCGTTGTGCAAATTAATTCGACAAAAGAGACGAATACTATAAACGATCCAATTTTTTTAAGCAAGAATGATGCCCTGAAAGTATTTTAAGGAAATTATTAATGATTTCATAGAATTAGATGTTCTATTCAATGACGGTAATATTTAAGATATAAGCGCATATTTGACTGGTAATCCGGTCGAGGTTAGGATTCTGACATAAGGCTGTCCCGATGAGAAATCATCAGGGTGATTGGTCTCGCCGCGACATTGCGTCTTACCCCGCCCACAGCCTGTGATCCTGGACAATTTGCGACGCATTGAAACCGGCGCATTTTTCCTTCTATTCTCCTGTAATTTGGCGTGAACCCTACCGACTAACATCCAAAACTTTTCGAAAGAAATTGTAGGATGAAAAGATCGTAACCCATTTATTTTTGTGATGTAGAATTTCCGAAACGTGAGGTTATATTAAGATTTATGAGAAAATTTTCCAATTAAGGGAGATCACCATGAGCAAACTACTTTATATAAAAGCATCCCCTCGCGAGGAGCGTTCATTCTCTATTACTGTAGCAGATGCGTTTGTGGACGGATACAAAGGGCTTGTAACGGGAAAACGAGTTTTTATCGCATATGCCCGTGGGGGTGAATATGTGCCCGGCACGGAAGCAGAGGCGTTTGACTTTCAAACCAAGTATTTCGAAACGATACTTGGGTTTATGGGACTGACCGATGTCGAAACGGTGGTGATTGAACCGACCTTAATGGACCCTGATAGCGCCAATGAGAAAGGAAAGGTTGCGATCACCAAAGCCAAAGGCGTTGCTCAGTCTTTCTGACTTAAAAGAATCTTTAAAGGAGCGTGAGATGAGAAAAGGACGACAGCTTTTATTTTTGTCATCGTTGGTATTTATGATCTCTGGAGCGATGGGGTCAGTGGGTTCCATTGCGGCAGTGGATGACAGTATTTATTCAGATTTATTGCGAAAACACGTTAAGAACGGTGTCGTAGACTATTCGGGTTTTAAGGCGGAAGAAAACCGGTTGGATGCCTATTTAGAGGTGCTTGAAGCGGTTGATCCAGACACGTTAAACCGAAATGATCAGTTTGCTTTTTATGTCAACGTGTACAATGCTTGGACGATTAAGCTGATCTTATCGGGTTATCCCGGGGTAGAATCGATAAAGGATCTTGGGAGTTTTCTTAAGAGCCCCTGGAAGAAAAAAATTGTTCGCATAGACGGTAACGTGATCACCCTGGATGATGTCGAGCATAATATTCTTCGTCCCAGGTTCAAGGATCCTCGAATTCATTTCGCTGTAAATTGTGCTTCCAAAGGGTGCCCGCCACTTATTGCAGAACCGTTTCGGGGAGACATTCTGGATCAACAACTGAGTGCTGCAACCCGTGCGTTTCTAAACAATCCGAAACAAAACCGATTGGACGGCAACACCTTTTATGTCAGTAAAATTTTTAAGTGGTTCTCCGAGGATTTTAACGATGATGTTATCGGCTTTTTCTTAAAATACGCAGATGATCCATTTAAACAGAAATTGATGGCCAATCGGGACACCATCAAGATCAAATATCTCGATTATGATTGGTCTTTAAATGGAAGCTAAAGGAGGAATTCATGGCAAATTTTGAATATGATATGGGCATTGATTATTCTTGGCGGCGGGCCCATTGGAACAGAAATGGCGCAGGCATTTGCACGGTTGGGTTCCAAAGTACATGTTGTGGACATGGCAGATCAGATCCTGCCGAAAGAAGATAAGGATATGGCAGATACAGTGATGAATGTTCT
>JAHEHB010000165.1 GCA_024644775.1 Deltaproteobacteria bacterium | reverse complement strand
GGTATGATCGAGGGGAGCGACGTGGGATTTGGATTTCGTCTTGAAGTGGGTGATATCGTACAATCAACCTATGACCTTGTTGATTTTACGTGGAAAATGCTGTTGTATGGCATTTTAATAATAACTTTCAGCAAAATTTTTTTTGAATCGAACCTTATCGATGTCGGCATCGTTATTTTGGCGATAGGGTTTGTTATCAGAATTTTTAGCCTGTTTGTTCGAGTACATAAAGAAAAGATCATTTCTGCGGGATCTGGAATCATTGTTGCCGGTTTAATCGTCTCTTTCTATATCCCGGTGTCCACGGTTGTATCGTTTCGTGCCTGTGAGTATTTTGTCGATCACATCGAAAGGGATCTGGATGAGCAAATGGAAGCGGTAATGAAGGATTGGGAGGACTTCAAATCAGAACTCTCGATTCGAGATTTAAAAGATTCCGTCCATTCCGCAGCCGCATTCACCAAAGCGTTGTTCTTGAAGCTTACTCGAATCCTCATTACCTTCACGGTTTTAATCATCATTCGATATCTGATTTTTCCGTTAATTGTCGCATATGGTTTTTTCATCCTATCAAAAGCGTTTGTAAAGAAGCGGTTTGAGTGACTAAGGTTTATTAATAATAACATTGATTCGATTTTTTTTTCAGGGAGATGTAATGATTTCATAAAATTGCTTACCGATCACTTCCTGTGAAAAAACCGATTCCACAATTTTTTATTCATTTGGTTTTTCCCGCCTCTTAACTCCTATCATGGGTTATGAAACGAATTTTCTCAGACACATAGATCTAAAATATCTTCCAATTTTGCTTCTGCAACTGCAATGCAGGTATCTGCAGCGCCGTAGTACATTTTGAGAGTGTTGTCGGGTTCCAGGATTATTCCGCAGGGAAAGACCACATTCGGCACATCGCCGGTGCGCTCGTACAACTCTTCAGGTCCGAATATAAAATGCGAGGTATAACCGATAACCCGGGATGGGTCGTTCAGATCCAGCAGCATGGCACCGACTCGATAAAGTAGCCCCGAGGCAGTTTCGCGAACGCCATGATAGAGGGTAAACCAGCCGCGATCGGTTCGAATCGGCGGTGCGGAAAGCCCTATCTTAAAAGAACCCCAGCCGGGTTCGGGACCCATAATCGCCCTGGCTCGACCCCAGTGAATCAGATCTTTGGAATAGGTAATCCAGATAGTGCCCGTCTGACCCCCCATCCCTCCTGGACGATCGATCATAATATAACTGCCATCGATCTTTTCGGGGAAAAGCGCTGCGTCTTTGTTATCCACCTCGGTGGCCAGGCCGATACGCTCAAAAGTAATGAAATCTTTCGTACGTCCGATCCCGACACGCGGCCCAAACGGTCCGTATGCCGTGTAGGCAATGTAATACGCGTCGTCGATAAAAGTGATCCGCGGATCTTCGATTCCAAAGCGTTCGTAGGGCTCATAATAGGGATCTTCAGAAGGTGAGATCCATGGCTGAGAATCCACTTTAAATTGAAAACCATCCATCGAATGTGCCAAGGTCAGATGGCTATGACCTTTTAGATCTTCAATGCGGAGAAGCATGAGGTATTCATTCTGGAATTTACAAGCCCCTGCGTTAAATACCGTGTTACACGGATAGGGTACGTCATGGCTGCATACGATCGGGTTCTTTTCATACCGCTTAAATGGGTAAAGTTTATTCACGGGTCATTTTCCTCCTGACTTTCCACTCTATTCGTCGTACATCGGATTCGAATTTAGGATTTTGCAAACGACGGATAATAGTATAAAGGAAATATTATTCAAGATAATTTTTCACTATTATTTACAATCTCTATGTTATCAATTATCATTCCTGCATCAATCGTGATGATGGCAGGCACGTGAATCCATTTTTTGTGATGAAAAAAGAGAATATGCAACATGCCGAAATGGTTTGCTGATTTTATCAATATTACAATCGCTGCGCTTCTTGTGATCATAAACGGTTTTTTTGTTTCTGCCGAGTTTGCCCTGGTTAAAGTCCGCGAGGCTCGGCTTGAAGAGTTGGTAAAGCAAAAACGCCTATTCGCAGACACCGCTCTTTGGCTCTTACACCGCCTGGACGCTTCTCTATCAGCGTGTCAATTGGGGATTACTATGGCCTCCCTTGGACTTGGATGGATTGGTGAACCCGCAGTGGCACGGTTGCTGAGGCCGTCCCTTCTCATGGTCGGCATAGAATCTGAAATCATGATTCATGGCGTTGCGTTTGCTGTTGCCTTTACCGCTATTACCGCCGCTCATCTTGTTCTTGGTGAACAGGCACCTAAAATTTTCGCACTCCGGAGGCCGGAGATCGTTCTACTTTGGTGTGCGCTGCCGTTGAAACTCTTTTACTATCTGTCGTTTCCCTTTATGGTAGCGCTAAACGCCTCAACATCATTTCTGCTGCATAGAGTCGGTGTCGAAGGCGCAACGGAGCATGAAGCTGTGCACAGTGAAGAAGAAATTAGAGCACTGCTCAGCACATCGCACCTGCACGGTGAACTCAGTCGATCAGAGCACCGGTTGATTAACGCAGTATTTCAGTTCGATGACATGGTTTGCCGAAAGGTCATGATCCCACGCAGCGACGTTATTTTTTTTGATGAGAAACGTCCGATTTTAGAATGCATCGAGCTGGCTATGAAGGCAAAGCATTCGCGTTATCCGGTATGTAAAGGAACATTGGATGAGGTGCTTGGTGTGGTGCACATAAAAGATTTAATCGGTGTGCCTACCGATAAAACGACTGATCTTTGCTCGATCATTCGTAAGCCGCAATTTGTACCGGAGACCCTGCCCATCAGCCGCCTGTTACGCCAGTTCCAGGCGACTCGGCAGCACCTGGCTTTTGTTGTTAATGAATACGGGACGATTGCCGGTATTGTGACCCTGGAAACCGTCTTGGAGCAAATTGTCGGCCCGGTGGAAGACGAATTCGATATGGAGCCGCCGGATATCGTGAGGGATGGACCGAATCAGTACATTGTGCGCGGTAGCGCTCCGTTAGAACTTATACACCGGGAATTAAGGCTTGAATTCGATGAGCAAGAGGTTGATACGTTTGCCGGGTTATTAATGACAAAGACCGGAGAAATTCTTGCTCCGACCGACCGCATCGAATTGGCCGGTGCGTTTGCAGAAGTATTGGAAGTCGAGGGTTCCCGTGCCACGCGCATTCGAGTTACGCTTAAAGAGGAGATACTCACGGATGACAATTAGGAATATTGCAATTTCTACGGGAGGAGGCGACGCACCCGGTCTCAATGCGGTGATCCGGGCGATTGTGTTGACCGCACTCAATCGGGGCTGGGAGTGTTATGGAATACGGGATGGGTACAATGGCCTGATGACACCGGAAGAATACCTACAAGGGGGGGTGATACCGTTGAATCGAGATTCGGTGCGCGGCATCACTCACGTAGGCGGCACGATTTTAGGAACCACCAATCGAGGCAACCCCTTGCGTTTCCCCGTTATTGGCAAAGATGGTCAAATATACGAAAAAGATAGAAGTGACGAACTTGTCGCCAAGTTCAAAGAACTCAATTTGGATGCGCTCATCGCCATTGGCGGGGATGGTTCACTGGCGATTGCTCATGTTTTGTTTCAGAAAGGATTTCGCGTTATTGGCGTTCCAAAGACCATTGACAACGACCTCGAAGAAACGGTCATCACCTTCGGTTTTGATACGGCCGTTCACTTCGCCACCGAATGCGTTGACCGGCTGCATTCAACCGCCGAAGCCCACCGGCGAGTCATGGTTGTGGAAGTGATGGGCCGGTATGCAGGCTGGATCGCCTTGAATTCCGGTGTATCTGCCACGGCGGATGTTATTCTTATCCCTGAAATTCCTTACGATATCAACAAAGTCGCGGAAAAAGTATTGGAACGCGAACAGGCAGGACGCCCTTTCTCTGTAATCGTCGCAGCCGAGGGGGCAAAGCCAATCGGCGGAGAATGCACCATTCTTGCTGATAAGGCTGCAGGGCAGGTAGAGCGACTCGGTGGCATCGGTAGTAAAGTCGCTGCCGAGTTAGGGACAATAACCGGGAAAGATACGCGACATGTCGTTTTGGGCCACCTGTTGCGAGGCGGCACGCCCACCTCTTTTGACCGCCTCCTTTCCCTGCGGTTTGGGGCAGCGGCCGCACGGGCATTGGATGAAGGGCAATCCGGCGTAATGGTTGCGCTTGATCCGCCTCTGGTCAACTATGTCCCGCTGGATCAGGCCACGCAGCGCATGAAGACAGTCCCTGCTGATTGCGATACGATGTTGACCGCCCGCGATATGGGTATTTCGTTTGGTGATTAATACAAAAATATTTTTTCTGTTTTTTTAGCCTTTTTCAAATTCTCGATCATGTTATGAAATAAATAGTCGTTTTTGTTTGTTAAGAGAAGCATACCCCTTCATTTTATGAGAATATGAGTGGATTTAACCGTATATTGGTCTCGATCGCCATCGCTGCGGGGGCGCATCTGGCTGTTGTTGGCGTGCGCCGCATCGGTCAGCGAGTCTTGGCGTCACGAATGAGCCCGTCGTTGTCGAAAGTGCGATCCATCACCACCCTTGGCGCCAGCATTACGGTGTTTTTTCTCTATTTTGGTGCCATCGGCATGGTTCTCAATGAGTTTGGCGTGTCTATCAAAGCATATCTCGCCAGCGCATCGGTGATGGGGCTTGCTATCGGGTTCGGATCCCAGGGGTTGGTACAGGATGTGGTGACGGGGTTGACAGTGATTTTTTCAGACCAGTTCGATGTGGGGGATATGGTGGAGATCTCCGGGCAAACCGGCATTGTGCGGCAAATCGGCATGCGGTTTACGGTTCTTGAGAATTATTTGGGTGCCCAGGCGTTTATTCCGAATAGGACCATCACCAACGTAGTCAACTACCCGAGGGGCTACATTCGGTGCCTGGTCGATATCATCCTGACCGGGAATTCCGGGATGGCTGAGCAGATGGTGAAGCAAATTGAATCGATTGTCGTTTCCACCTCCGAACAGTTTGCCGGAATTCTGATATACCCGCCTTCGATAGAGGGTCGGATTCAAACCAGCTCGGGAAAGGAATTTTTACGTGTGAAGTTTCGAATCTGGCCTGGACGAGGTAATCCCATCGAAACAACCTTGAAACAGGAAATCGTACAATCCCTCAAAAACATCGATCCTTCCTACACCGATTGGATGGTGACGGTTAATTTTGAAGTGGAAAAAAAGCGAAATTAGGGCCATCGAGACGGGATCGAAAACCGAGTAGACAAAGGCCAAAGAAATCGAAGTAAAGGTTACAGAGATCCTCAGTATTCACTAATTTTTTGGTCGGGGAGTGGTGGTAAGCCTCTCCCCATAACTTGGGTGAAGATTTCCATCCAACGGGTAAAAATGAAAAAAATTCTTATGGATTCTGGCGGACGAATGATTCACTTGGTGCGTTCTCAGAGCATCCATAACGTTTACAAAATTAAGGAGACACACCATGAAAAAAGCACTGAAATGGGGTGCTATTATCGGGGGAGGCTTGCTTCTTGTTATTGTCGTTGCATTGCTGCTTATCCCCATGTTTGTCAATGTCAGTAAGTACAGATCGTTGATCGAAAAGCGCGTTTCAGATGCCGCCGGCAGACCGGTTTCCGTCGGAGATGATTTGAGGCTGTCGCTGTTTCCCTGGGCCGGTCTGACCTTTTCTGATTTGCGCATAGGGAATCCGCCGGGGTTTGCTGAGAAAGATTTTTTGACGGTTAAAACCCTTGACGTTCGGGTCAGACTCCTTCCGCTGCTGTCTAAGGACATCCGGGTTCAGCGCTTTATCCTGAACAAACCTGAAATTGTTCTTATTAAAAACAAAGGAGGTCGCGGAAACTGGGAAATGCCGCAAAAGTCAGCGGGAACTGCGCCAACCGATACACCGGCCGCGAAGTCAGCCGGCTTTGAGTTGCCGATCAATGCGTTGTCGGTCGGTGACTTTGCGATCAATAACGGTACGGCCTTGTGGGTTGATCAGACCACGGGTCAACACAAAAAGGTTACGGATATCAGCCTCAAACTCAAGGACGTGACACTGGATCAACCGATAAAGATCGCTTTTTCCGGTTCCCTGGACGGCCAGCCGATTTCCCTGGACGGCAAGATCGGACCTGTTGGAAAGCAAACCGGTCAGGGCAGCATTCCGCTGAACATTTCCCTGGCAGTGTTCAACGAACTCAAAATGAAATTGAAGGGTCAGGTGGACAATCCGATTGTCGCCCCGCGTGTGGATCTTGCAATCGACGTGACGGAATTTTCGCCCCGTAAACTGGTTGCAAATTCGGGCCGGACTTTTCCGGTGGCGACGGCCGATCCCAAGGCCTTAAATCGCCTGGCTTTGACCGCCAGAATCAAGGCGGATCGATCAAATTTGGCTGTTTCCGACGCAAAATTAAAGCTGGATGACAGCACATTGAATTTTATGTTGCGCGCGGCAGATTTTTCCAAGCCGGATATAGCCTTTGATCTTTCTATTGACCAGATCAATATCGATCACTATCTGCCGCCGAAGTCTGAAAAAAAGGCTGGCGGCGAAAAACCGGCATCCGGCAAGTCGACCATGGATTATGGTTCCCTGCGCCGCCTGGTTATTGACGGTCAGCTCAAGGCCGACAAGCTGACGGCCAATAACCTAAACTTTCAGAGCCTCCTTCTGAAAATCAATGGTAAGAACGGCGCACTCTTCCTGGACCCTTTTAAAATAAACCTCTACCAGGGAAGTATTTCGGGTAATGGGAATTTAACCGTTCAGGAGAACGTTCCCAAAACCGCTATGAATCTTACGATCAGAAATGTTAAGATGGGTCCGTTGCTAAAAGATGCGGTCCAGAAAGACTTTCTTGAGGGCGTCGCAAATGCGCAACTGAATCTGTCCGTGGCCGGTGACACCCCCGAAAAGATCAAACAAACTCTAAACGGCCAGGGTGAGTACAGATTAAACGACGGTGCCATAAAAGGCTTCGACCTGGCCGCCATGGCTCGCAATGCAGAGGCCGCGTTTGGTCTTGCAGCCAAAGCTGGGGAACGGCCCCGGACGGACTTTACCGAGCTAAAAATCCCCTTTACCATCGCCAACGGTATTGCCGTCACGGCTAGATCCAGCATGCAGTCACCGTTTATTCGTCTGGAAGCTTCCGGCAAAGCCGACCTGGTGAAGGAAACCTTGGATTTTCGAGTCGATCCCAAAGCCGTAGCGACCATCAAAGGGCAAGGCGACAAAACCGCTCGCTCCGGCATCATGGTGCCGGTCATTGTTTCCGGCACGTTCGCTTCTCCCAAATTCCGGCCGGACCTCAAGAGCATGATCACTCAGCAAATCGACAAAGGAGTTCTGGAATCGGAACCCGCTAAAAAGTTGTTTGAAAATAAAAAAATGAAGAAATTCGAGGAACCTGCCAAGGGTTTGCTCAAGGACCTGCTCAAAAAACCCTGACGGGGTGACGCACTGCCTTGCGCCCTGCTATGGACAGAGTAAATGACGAAATTGACAAAATGCTTGAAAAATCCCATCTGAAGATGGCAGCATAAAACTATCCAGGATCCCCGACAAAGCGGGATTTCCACCTCGTTCCATCAAGCATCAGAATCCAGTATCTCCGCTGAAACCGGATCTCCGTTTCACTCCCACCAGCAACAAGCATCCTGCATCGGTTTATTCTCTTTACAAAAACTTGACTCGTTTGTTAAGTCTCTGGTCTAACGAAACGGTTAATGAGAAGGAGATTAAAAAATGCCATTGGCGATGATTTCCTGGGCCGAAATTGTTATAATTTCCATAACCCTCCTGATTCTCCTGATTTATCACGCCCATCTCGCATATAAAGTCCGTTCCTCGCCTTTAACAACCGCCATCGGCATCACGAATCAACTGCGCCGAGATTACCCATTCCATCAATATCCTGGGTGCCACAAACGAAACCTTGTGGTTGATTAAGTTAATGGTGTTAATTGTCGATTTTTTCTTTGCATTTTTTAATTTTACGCTTGCTATCCGCTATTACAACCATGCCAGTTTCGCGATAAATGTTCCAATTGCAAAAGATCCTATTGTCACTTACGATGTTGTTGCGGCAATCGTCAATCACGGCGCACGTCATTACGGGTTAGGTATGCGAGGCTTTTATCTTGCAGCCTTGTTTGCGTTGTGGTTGTTTGGTCCCACTTGGATGTTGATCGGCACCATCATTTTGATTGCGGTTCTCTACAAATTGGATCGTTCAGCGTAAGTCGCTTCGGCCACCTGCTTCGCAGTTGGACGCTCGTCTGTTTTTGGACCTTCATCGGAGCAATGGCAACGGCTGTATTGATGTATTTTATGTTTCAGTATACATTTGGAACCGGCAATGCGGGCCTGAGTGTATTGAACGTTAAACTAGATGGACGGGATATGAGATGGAAGAAGAGAAATACTGTGTAACCGACCGATCCGAAGGGATTTCGGGAGAGCATGAAGATCCACTGATTCATTTTCTGCATATAATTATCCGGCATGTGGTGCGGGTTCTTGCGGTGTTGATGGTACTTATAATCATCTGGGGAATTTTTGACGTTCTGTGGGTTCTTTATCAGCGGCTTAGAGAGCCACCCTATTTTTTGCTGAATATCAGCGATATCCTGGCCACGTTCGGGGCGTTTTTAGCCGTGTTGATCGCCATCGAAATATTTTTAAACATCACCCTGTATCTGCGGGACGACATCATTCATGTCAAACTCGTTGTTGCAACGGCGTTAATGGCCATAGCCCGAAAAGTGATTGTTTTCGATTTTAAGGCCCTTGGTGCTCCCTACGTTTATGCAACCGCTGCGGTCGTCGTAGCCCTCGGTGTAGCATATTGGTTGGTTTCCAAGTCCGGCAGAGATTAAAAGTGAGAAATAAATTGGAGGAATCATGGAAAAGCAGGAAGGAAGTGCGCTGCCTATATAGATTTTCAGAGTACGGATAACGGTAAACAAGCTATAAAAAGGACCCTCTATTGAATCGGAATGTTTATTCTTTCATACTGGCGGCGTTCGGCATGTTTGTTTGGATCGTTTCTGTAGAAGCGAACACAACCGAAACGCCACGGGATTTTCGTTTGGCTGCGGTCAAATTTGTTGGTGTCAAACATGTATCCAAGAAGCAACTGGCGGAGATCTTAGCCGCTAAAACACCCAATAAGTGGAAATTCTGGAAACCAAAACCTACCTTGAATCGAACGGATCTTGAAGAGGATTTGCTTCGGATCAAACAGTTCTATCAACGTAATGGCTACTACCACGCCAATGCCGAGTTTACCATTGCTGAAAAGGATGCAACGACGCCGCTTACCATAGCGGTAACATTTACCGTGACGGAAGGGCCGCCGGCTCTGATTCAATCCATAGAACTCATAACAGAAAAACAAATCGATGGTATTTCCGCCCCGGATTTACAAACGCTTTTTCCCCTCAAAATAGGCCAAATATTCGAAACCGATCTTTATGACGACGGAAAAAATGAACTGGCCAAAACGTATGGGAACCATGGATACCCGTTTGCAGACATTAAAGGTAAGGTGATTGTCAACACCGAAAAGAATGTTGCCGATATAACGCTTCGTATCGATCCGGGTCGGCGGCACACATTCGGTAAAATCAAGATTACCGAAAACAAAGGCTATGTAAAGGATATTGTTATCCAGCGGGCCATGCAGTTTAAAGACGGCGATATCTACAACGCGGACAAAATCGAACAGAGTCAGCGAAATCTGTATAATTTGGATGTATTTCAGGTGGCTTTGATAAAACCGGGAAAACCGGTTCAGGATTCAGATGCCGTTCCCATGGAAATCCAGTTGAGGCCTAAAAAAAGGCGGAACGTTAAATTCGGCGTTGGATATGGTAATGAAGACGGGGTGCGGTTGAGTGGCGCATTAACCTACCGGAATCCATTCGGCAGGGCAGGCAAATTTTCTTTGAATGCGAGACGTTCCGATATCATTGAAACCATATTTGGAAGTTATAAACAACCGTATATCTTTGACGCCAAGACCCAGTTGCAAGCAAACGGCGGTTGGACGCGCGAAAAACTAGATTCTTACACCAGTCGACAAATTTTTACGAATGCAACATTTCTGCGAAACTTTGGGAACTCATGGGTCGGCCAGATCGGCTATAATCTTGAACTGCATACACTTGAAGAATTGAAATTAACCGATCCTGAAGAGATCAGAAAGGCAACGGCGGAAAATGAATTTCTGATTTCGTCGCTCCGAGCCGGCATTATTCGAAATACGGTGAATAACGATATTAACCCGACCATGGGATCCCTCATGTCCTCATCTGTTGAATACGCGTCACAAGTTTTGGGATCGGAACTGACCTTTATTCAGCCCGCCGTGGAATTCAAGAAATTTTATTCATTCCCCAAAAGTGTTGTTTTGGCAGGACGTATCCGGTTCGAAACCATTCAGGAAACCGAAGACACCGATGATATTCCGATTTTCAAGCGACTTTTTCTTGGCGGCACCTACAGCGTCCGGGGGTATGGCTTTCAAAAGCTGGGCCCCCTGGATGCCGACGGCAATCCGCTGGGAGGTCAAACCTCATTGCTGGGGAATTTAGAGATCCGATATCCCATTTTTAAAAAGATTTCGGGTGTCGCGTTTCTCGATGTGGGGCATGTAAACGAGGACGCCTTTACGGTCGATGCCGAGGATGTGCGATTTGCCTGTGGGGCGGGGCTGCGGTACAATACCATCATCGGTCCCATTCGGCTGGACGTCGGGTATAAGATAAACCCGCCGACATTCGGAGATGTGGCGAATACCCCAACACCGGGTCAAGAAGATAAAGAAATAGAAGATCGATGGAAGATTCATTTTAGTATCGGTCAAACGTTCTGAACGAACGAAGATAAAATCGGTAAATGGAAGAAAAATCATCACAAACGGATAATCAAGCACCCAAACGAAGACCATTGAGGAGGGTGTTGCGGGTTATTGCAAGGGTTGTCTTATATTCTGCCGCT